>JAGVCC010000076.1 GCA_020059395.1 Chitinophagales bacterium
GTTGTAGCAGTATCTTTTATTTTTGGCGACAGTTGTGTATTAAATAAAATAGCTTCTGGTAATAGTTTACCAATATTGTTTTCCCAATCGGTGCGATGGGTGTTTAACCAGCCGTACAGCGCTGCCTCGCTGCTGCTAAGGTTTTGTGTAATATTATCGGCCGTTATTTGAGCCGAAAAAATGTGTTGCTGCAATTTTTCCTGCTCTCTTTCTGTGGCCTGTTTTATTGCAGTTTCATCTATAGCAGCCTGCTTTTGCAGGGTTTCAATTTTATTTTTTAAATGCTCCAGCTCGTTGGCATTTTGCTGTAATGCAATTTGATATTGTATTACAGTATTTTTTGCGTCCTCAGTTTCGGCTTCAAAAAAACGCTGGTGTGTTACAGCTGCTTTACGCACTTTTTCCTGCTGTAAGGCGCTTTGCTGCTGCTCAGCATTTTGCCTGGCTTGCTCCATAGTGAGCTGGTGCTGCTGCCGTATATCAGCCGTTAATTTTTCCAGCAGCTGGCGGGCTTCTTCCTTGTTGTTATTGCATTGTTCTTTTGCAACAAGCGCTTCTTCTTTTTTGTTTTGCTCTGCCGTTTTTAAAGACTGGTGAAGTACCTGTAACAAACTATCGTACTTGGTGGTTATTTCGCTAAACTGCGTAGTGAGCAGCAGTTTTTCTTTTGTTAGTTTAGTAAGTGCAGCATCCAGACTGTTTTTTTGGTTAACCCTTTCAATGATAATTTCAATTTGCAGCCTGCTGTAGTAATCCGCTTTTTCTTTTGCTTTTTTTATGTCGTTTTCTAAAACGCTTATCTCAGCCTTTATTTTATCCAGCTTATTGCGGTGTCTTACTTCGCTGTTTTCCAAACGTTCCAGCAGTGTGGTTTTTTCAGCTTCCTGTTTTTCTTTTTTATCCAGTAATTTTGGAATAGTGCGTTGCACCTGTGCCGCCGCCCAGGCCAGTTGTAACGAAAATTTATTTTTTTCGCTTTCCAGATGTTTTATTGCCAAATGATTTTTTACAGTAGTATCAGCCTGCCGGGCAATATGTGGCTGTTTGTATAAATGAATATCGTTTAATTGGCTTTCAAAACCTTTTAAGTGGTGTGTATAGCTTTGTAAATCGATGCTGATATCTTCTTCATTAAGCGACATGATAATAGTTTGCTTAATAAACTCGGCCTCCAGTTTGGTGTTTAAAAAAACGTTTTGAATAGTACGGGGAATATTCTGGTATTGCTTGCTTTGCAGTAACGCATATTTAGCAAACTCTTTTTTACCAGCTTCGTTATTGCCATATAAAATATCCCGGTATTCTTCATAACGGTCTACTTTACGGGTGTAGTCAATCTGTTGCTCATCAAGTATTTTTCTGTTGTCTTCCCATTTTTCAAAAGCATGTCCTTCGCTGCTCACAAAAAAATCACGGCTGTAAGTACTATCAAAAAAACGAAAGCATACCTTTCCTTGACTCTTAAAAGCAATCACACAAAAAGGTCCGGTTTCCCTTTGTACTTCAAAAATTAAAAAAGAGTTTTGAAAAGGGAAGTAGTATTCTGCAAAATTTTTCTTTTCTTTTGATATACCCAGTTTTAAAGTATCGGCATTGTAAAAAAACAAAATAGCCCTAAGTAAAGTGCTTTTACCCACGCCTTGTGTTCCAATCAAATGTACATTACCATCCACCATTACTTCTGCATACCGTATGGTGGCACTGTTAATAAAAATTATTTTATTTAAGAATCTCATGCGCTGTTTCCTCTTGTATTTGAATGCTTACTATTAGTTGTTTAATATAGTTGTACGATGCCAGTACTTTGTATTGGTTGGTTAATTCGTTTTCCAGTTCGGCATAGCCGGGTTGTACCAGTTGTTTATCAATAAGGTTGTTGATGCGTTCGCCATAACTGCCATCGCCAGTTAGGCGTTTCATTATTTCCAGTTTGTCTTTAAGGCTGGCATCTACTTTTACCTGCTGCTGCACATCGGCCGGCGTAAACCTAAAGCCCGGTGCAAAACCATTATCAAAAGTCATAAAAAAGTCCACCACATCTACCCAGCGGTATGCCTGCTCTATTTTATTTTCCAGCGTTGCTTTAATTTCATTTCTTGAAAAATAGAAATACTCATCACCACGTTCCAGTATAAAACCAATGGCGAAAAAATAATTATACAACTCATCAAAGTTTTCATCTATTACAGTGTACAGTTTACTGCTGCTGTCTTCCACACTGTTGCTGCAAATAAATTTACCTTTGCTTAATGTTTCAAAAATGTCTGCGGTATACCGGCTGGGTATATTCATCTGATAATTTATTTTCTATTTTTATTTATTTACAACCATGGCATACTCCACTATTTCATCTTTTTGGTACACATCTTTTATGTTAAGCTCCTGTTCATACACCGAAACCATTTGGCAAAAAATAGTAATTTTTTCGGCATAGCTTACCGGCCTTGGGTAATTGTAATCCATAATAAAATTATGTAAATGCCTGCCCGATGCTGCAAAGCCTCTTTTCAATTGCTCTAAATCTATAAATACTTCATCTTCGGTTTGCGGCAGCAAGTCTTTGCTGGCTAACACTTCTGCCACCTGCATAGTGGCTTTTTTGCCTTGCTTTATTTTGGCAAATACTTTTTCTATCTGTATTCTTCCCTCATCGGTATGCAAATACTCAAGCGATAATTTCAACGGATAGCTGGGCCTGCTTTCAAAAACCAAATCGTTTTTTTGCTGTAGTAAATGTGCTAAGTTGGTTTTGGCTTTTAGTTCAAACTGGTCTTTTAAATATTTTATCTGTTTTATTTTTTCCTGTATGCTGCTTTGGTGTTTTACCTGATTCAGGTACTCAATAATTTGCTTTTGTGTTTCAATCAGGTTGTGGCGGCTTTCGGTAAGCTGGCTGCGTAACAGTGCCACCACCTGTTTTAACTCTTCATCTAAAGCGGTGGTAAAAAAAATAATTTCTTCATCGCTTGCCAGCCGCTCTGTTTGCTCAATTAAAATATATACGGTGCGGCGCTTTTCATCAAAGGCTTCCAGCTTGGCAATTTTAATGGTGTAGTTAGGTTCTGTTTTAAAAGTGTTTTCAATATTGCGGTTAAGGTCAATTACGTTACGCAGTGTAATGCGGCCAATTTTTCTTAGCGATGCCTTAATTTGTTTTAAATAGGTATAGCGCCTATGGTCATTATTTTCCTGCAGGTAAAAGCTAATGTATTGTTTTACCTGCTGAATATTTTCATTAATGTACGAAGTATTGATTTCTTCATTTACTTCCAGCACCTGCTCAAAAAACTGCTGGTACTGGTCATCAATTTCAATGTAGGGCCCATTTCGGCGTAAAATGTGTTTGTTTATGAGTACATCTATTTTATCTTCCGATAAAACTTCGGCAGCATCGTCATATTTATATAGAAACGATTTACGTTTTTCAAACAGCTCCACCAGCAAATCTTTTGCCTGCGTTAATGTGTTAATTAACTCTTTAATAGAAAGTATGTACGACATCTGCTCCTAAAATCTGTATGGCTTGTGTATTAGTTAAAAACCCCCAACATTGCAGCGGAGGTTTGTTAGTGTAAATTGATTACAACATGCGGTAAAGATAACATCATCAGGTTAAAAAATCGGGATTAAATACGGCTGTTATTTATTTCTGCCTGTTTCTCCGGGATATAACTGTTGCACTACATCGCTTTGCCAAAACTGCTTGCTATTAATATCCATTATGGTTAGTTTGCCGCTAAATGCAGCACCCGTATCAATATTCCAAACATTGCAGCCCTGCATGGGTACAAACACATCATAATACAACGTAGGTGTATGCCCAATATAAATTTCTGTAAACAGTTTTAAGCGTTTGGGAAAAAGTAACGAATCTTTTTTTATACGCTTATCCATTGTTATGGCCATTTCCCACAGGGTACGGTCCCAGCTAAAATTAGAATTATGAAACTCCTGTTGTGGCCCGTGCATACTGGTAAAACCGGCGTGTATAAACAAACGGTTTGCACTATCCACCTCAAAATATTTCATGCGCTCTAAAAAGTTTAAATGTTTTAACCGTGTTATTTCATCAATACCAGCATAACTGTCTACTGTTTCTTTACCACCATGCTTTAGCCAGGTGGCATTGGCATTGCCGGTACGCAGCCACTCCTCACACCACACATCATGATTGCCTTTTATAAAAATGCAAGGCTGTTTTTCATTTAGTGCAATAATAAAATCTATTACCTGTGCCGACTCACTCCAGCCATCTACATAATCACCTAAAAAAACTAAAGTATCATTAGTGCTTACGGCAGCCCTTTCCA
>JAGVCC010000355.1 GCA_020059395.1 Chitinophagales bacterium
ATTGCCAAGATTTAGAAAAAAGATTGTTACAGCATAATTCTGGTATGACTGAATCTATAAGACCCTATATCCCATTTGTTATAGTTTATTTTTAGGAATTTCAAATAGTGATTGCTGTCATTATAACTAAATAATATTTTAAATACTGCACCAGGAGATGGTTTCTTAAAACAAAAACTCAAGCCTAGTGGTGTATTGCCCCGCCGGCTAAACGCAGTTATAACAGTGATTGTATAAAAGTTTCTGGATCTCCAGAACCCAGGTTCTCCGATTGAATTACATTCAAACAGCGATTAGTAGTAAGGCTACTACAAAACAGATTTCTTTTTTAATATTCATCCCATTTTTTTACCTCTATACATACTAATAAATAATATTTGCAGTTTATAGATGTAACTGTTTAGAATTACGTTGTTAAAATTACTTTACATGTTATCCAACGTTTCGACAATTAATCTATTAAAAAGAAAAAATAAACCTGCCTTTTAATTAAAAACTAATATTCAGCAAATTAATTTCTGGCACTTTATTAGAAAACTATAATAAACCATATTAATAACCAAACATGAAATCTCAAGAAATTAATAAAATTTTTATTGTTGACGACGACCCTTTCTGGACAGCTATTTTAACGCAGCTATTAACAGATTTAGGCTATAACAACATTGCAACCTTTAGCAATGGTAAAGAATGTCTTGAAAACCTGCATCAAAATCCTAATCTGGTTTTTTTGGATTACCAAATGGAAAACATGGACGGCATTGAGGTGCTCCAAAAAATAAAAACCAATGGCGATGGTATTGGTGTAATCTTTTGTACAGCTCTGGAAGATCTTAGTGTTGCAATGAATGCTATGAGGCATGGCTCTTTTGATTATTTATTAAATTCCAATGCCAGCAAAAAGGAACTAGCCGCCATTATAGCGCAAATTGCCTAATAGCTAAACCTTACCGGTACTTTTTCCATACTTAATAAGCTTACAATGCCCTTTACAGCTGCACATCCGGCTATTATTCTTCCGCTTACTAAAACGGCTAGGCTGTCTGTAACGGCACTTGTTGTTGGCAGTATGGTACCCGATTTTGAATTCTTTTTTCAAATGAGAGAAGTAGAAAATATTGGGCATCACTGGCATGGTATTTTACTGTTTGATGTGCCTGTAGCTTTACTGCTTTCTTACTTGTTTCATAATCTGCTTCGTAACTTTTTTATAGCACATTTGCCGGCGGCTGTAAAACACAGGTTTGCTTTTGCCACCTCCTTTAACTGGCATACATATGTAAGCAATAACAAAGTAACAGTGCTGCTGTCATTGCTAACAGGCATTGCATCTCATATGCTGCTGGATGCTTTTACGCATTATGATGGTTTTTTTGTTATCCATTTTCCGGCATTGGCAGCTTCATCAAACTGGTTTGAGGTACCGGTGTATACTGTGTTGCAAATACTCTTTAGCATAATTGGCCTTGTAGCAATAGTATTTTATGTGTATAGAATTCCCAGGAAAAATATATGCAACCACATTCCAACTCATACAATTTACTGGCCACTGCATATTGGTTTAATAGGCTTTATACTACTGATACGGGTAGTTGCATGGCCCGAATACAATACATTTGGCGGGCTGGCTATTGGCTTTATGGGCAGCGTTACTTATGGCTGGGTATTTGCCTCGGCACTGTTAAAATTATTTATTCAATAAAACCATTACTATGAGTACCGGCACATTGTATGTAAAAACTTTTGATAACAACACAGGTATGTTAAAAATTGAAAAACTGGAAAAGCTAACCGGCAAAGAAGCGCTGCTTATACGAAAAGAAATAGAAGAGCTTACGGCCATCAGATGCAGCAGCGTTTACATTGATGCAAGCAATGTAACAGTTACAGATCTTTCCGGCATTAATGAAATCATTCATTCAAATTATATACTTGCAAAAACGAATACAAAACTGCTATTTGCCTACCGGCAACATTCTGTTGTTGAAAAATGGGTAAGTACCACCGGTTTAAACAGATTTGTGGAAACGGTAATTGTTCCGATCATTTAACAATACCAATGTGCTATGAAAAAAAAAATACCTTTTATAATCTTATTACTGCTTTTTGATTGCACTACGGCCAGTGCTCAACAAAAACAAAACATACCACTTTCTACCGAACAAAGAGAAGCGTTTATACAAAAAGCGCTGGCGCTGCGCAAACAGGAAAATTATAACGCTGCAGCCACGCAGCTTGATTCTGTACTGCTGCAAAACCCGGCAGATGCCCCGCTGCTTTTGTTTAAAGGCGATTTGCTGCTGCAGGCCAAAAACTACCGCAGTGCTGCTGATGTTTACAAACAATTACTGCCGCTTAGTTTTGAGCCCATAATTACACAAATCAATTTGTCATATGCCCTGTTTATGAGCCATAAACCCAGCCATGCATTGGGCTTTGCTAAAAAGGCATGGCAGCAAAACAAAACAAATAACCAGGCAGTTGTAAACTACTTTAACGCCTTGCTGTGGAATATTAAAACAACAGAGGCCGCTGTTTTTTTGCAGCAGCAAAACAGCCAGCTTACACCAGCACAGCAATTAGTATTACAAGCAAGATTATACACAACCAGTGGTAACTATACAAAAGGTCTGCATTATTACGACAGCCTGGCTAAAAAATTTGCTGATAAATACTATGTGCAGGAATATGCAGAAGTGCTGCTTGGTAAAAAGGAAATAAAGCCCTCTGCCGCTGTTATGAAACAACATGACACTTTGTTTTCTGTAAATGAATATAAGGCATATAATCAAAAACTACAGGCCACTAGGCAGCAAAATGCCGGAACCGAATTTGTGTATTTTAAAGATGTGGCTAAAAACATACGTACAGAAAACAGTATTTGGTGGCAGCAAAACGAAGACAGAAACTACCGCCTGCGCTTGAGTGCAGGCCGCTCCTCAATTACCTCTGCACTTAATGAAAAAACCAGCACTCAGTTTGCTCATGTGCATGTTAATGAAAAATGGAGCCCTGCTTTTAAAGGAGAAACCGATTTGCACCTACAATTTATACAACCTAATACCGGAGAAAAATTTACCGGGCTTACCGGCCAGCAAACCGTTACCTATCAGCCTAACGACCGCCGGATGTTTGGTGTGCAGTACAGTACGGACATTTTAAATTTTACCGCAGCACTGTTTGGTAAAAATATACGCAGCCACAACCTGGGTTATATTACACACATTATGCTTGATGGTAAAACAGGTGTGTACAGCCAGGGAAGCGCTGGCATACTATCTGACAATAACCGGCGTTACCAGTTTTTTGGATCGGTGTACCGTTTGTTTAGAACAGAGCCTACTATAAAAACCGGATTAAATTTTTCTGCACTGCATTTTACAGACAGCAGCATTAAAAACTACTTTTCTCCTAACCGGTATTTAAATACAGAGGTATTTGCCGATTACAGTACGGCCCTGCCGCTGTTGAGTAAATTTTACCTGCAAACGCAGGCTGCTGCAGGCTTGCAAAAAATAGAAAACAATAAGTGGGATCCAGCCCTTAGGCTGCAAACAGAGCTGGGCCTGCGTTTAAAACACATAGAAACCTCAATAAAATACCAAACCAGTAATGTGGCAGCAGCCAATGGTGCCGGTTACAGCTTTAACTGGTTTACGGCAAGGGTGGTATTTAAGTGGTAAGGCGCAATTGTATAAACAGTAAAGTACTTAAGGCTTTCAAAAAACATCATCGATTTGTCTTAGTAAATAATTTTTTTCTCCAGTCCCTAAATATTAGTTTCAATTGAAAGGTTGTTTGCCTGCTTTGAAACTTTCAAGTTATTATGTTCTAAGCATACGCTTTGTTGTTATTACATCATTTTTACACTTAAAAGTAGCAGTAGATATTCCTTTACTTTTCACTTTAAAACTAATAGGCACTGATATCTTCTTTATTAAACTCTTTTATTCTGCCATCGCTTAACTTCTGCCTAAATGCACTCAACCCCAAATTTATTCTGGTAGTGCATAACGTAACCACCAATATATCGTTATTGATCAGCTATATTAAAACACACAAAGAAGCTGGCAAATAAAAAATCCTACAGCATGCTGTGAGACTACGGGAGTAGTTGGTTTTACATAGGGCTTTTATAAACCTGTTTTTTAAAACAGCAAAAAGTAAGTAAAACTATCTGTTTCATAAACGGGTTTTTATTTTCTACGGCTTAGTATTTTTTTTTGTTGAAAACGTATAGTACTTCTGCAAAAAATAATTTACAGTAAGCATAATAACTGTAGATATAATGTAAGCAATATTGGGATGCATAGCCAACACTAAAATGAGTGCTTTTGTAATAAGATAATCGCTAAACTGCCCCTGCAGCGATACAAGAAAATACCTGCCAAACTGCTTTTGTACTTCACTTTTTTTATTGGCAGCATTTGTAAAGGCAAAATTTTTATTTAACCAAAAACCGGTAAGTACTGTAATAACAAATGATACCATTGTTGCCACTTCCACCGCAAAAGCCATGTGGTTAAGCACATTGTATAATATAATGAACAAAACAATATTCAGCACTGTATTAGCTGCACCTACTGCCATGTAAACATATACCTCGTAAGGCAACAGCTTTTTTACCAAGGGGTAAAAAAAATCAAGCATCCGGTGGATTAAATTGCTGAGCATATTTTATTGTTTTAAGGTTTCTTTTTTAATAATTGCGTTGCATGAGAGAGGTACCACTCGGCCAGCTCGTTCATGGGTAAGCCTTTAGCGGCTGCATAGTTCATGTTTTCATATTTTTGTCTTTCTTCAGGATGTTCCATTAAATGTGCAATGGCATTGGCAAGGCTTTGGGCATTATCAGTTTCGAAATAAGCGCCACCATAGCCTTCTTCTTCCACAACCCTTTCCAAATCATCTATTTTGGGAAGTATGCAGGCCCTTGCATAACTGCCGGCCTGGTGTAGTATGCCAGAGCTTCCTGTTGTTGTAGTGTATGGAAAAATAACAAATGTGCTTTCTTTAAAAATGCTTTCCACCTTTTCTTCTGGTACATACCCGGTATACACCACATTTTGCATGGTGCAGTATTTTTCTTTTACACGATCGAGGTAGCCTTTTACATTGGGGTTATCGGTACCGGCAATGGTGGCTTTAAATTTTTGGTTTGGATATTGCTGCTCTAAAATTTTTACAGCATCAAGTAATACTTCCACTTTTTTATAAGTACCAAATTTTCCAAAGGCCATCAGGTTTATGCTGTCCATAACTTCTGGTAAATAACTTCGTTCGGGCAGCTCAAAATTTCCATGCGGCAGCAGCACCACATTTTTTGCTTTGTATTTGTTTCTTATAATGTCTACGTATTGAGAAATAGTGAGCCCAACAATATCAGCCTTAAGTATAAATTTTGTCAGTTGTTTACCAATCCACAAAAACAGGTTTTCTTTCCATTTGCTGCCGGCCATACCAATAGTATCCAGCTTTACTGTTTCTGTTATGTTGTGCAGGATAACAATGGAAGGTATACCAAGTAATTTGCACATCCATGGAGTTAACAATCCTAAAGCGGCAGGCACTTTACCTTCGCCAAACGTCATAAACTGCAGGTTCATAATTACCACATCGGCCTTCAGCTTACGCAGCTGTTTGGCTATTTGCAAAAAGCTAAACAGTCCATTAAAATTCCAGCAGGGAATTATTTCAATACCCTCAGCAGCATAGCGGCTGTACTGGCTGTTATCTTTCAGGTGATTGGTAAGTACATAAATTTCATCTACCCCAGGCTTGGCTATAAAGCTGCGGATGAGGTGATAGCCATATTCATTTAAAGTAACCTGGCTTGGCGGATACGGGGAAACAAAAGCAATTTTCATGATGTACTGTTGTGCATGCCAGTATTTCAACAATACTGCCATTTTTTTTAAATTATTAAAAGTTAAAGCATTACATAACACTAACGGAATTGCAGTTTTCCGGCTATTGGAAAACAAACCGTTCTATTCCCACAAATGGATTGCGGCAACAACTACTTAATGGTTGCTTGGTAGTTATGCCGTATTGCATCAATCCGCCAATGGTCGCCCTGATAAAGCAGTACAACAGCAACATTTGCCATTGTATTACGCCTTGTATTATCAGCATATTTGCAGGAAAACTGTATACTGTCTGTTACAGTACATACCAAACCATCCCAAGCCCAGTTTTCTATATGCAGGCTATGCTGTACATCTGTACGGGTAATAACCGATTGTACATTTCCTGAATAATGATGATTAATTTGTTTAAAAAAATCTTCTGTGTAATATTCTTTACCAGCCTCTATATTGTTGGTGTGGTATAAACAGTTTAAATGGGCCCATATACCGCTGTAGTCTTTTTTTAACATGGCCATTTGAAAAGAATCGGGTTGGTATATGGAGTGTACCTGTATATCTATTTTGGTTTCGTGTGCATCAGCAATACTGTCTGTACGCAGAAAAACAGGTAATTCATCGCTTCTTTTATTCAGCCTTCCCTGCAGCAATAAAAAAACTGCCACAATAGCTACTAATGATATAAAAAGTAATCGTAGCATCAGGGCTTTAGTTGAATAGTATTGGAGTATGTTGTATGAATATTGGCTTTTAGCAAAAAGCTTTTTTGCTTTGCTGGTAAATGAACAATAGCCATACCATTTAGCAAGGCTGCTTCGGTGCGGTAATTTTTTTCACCATCGGTATAAAGAAAAGCCACCAGCGTTCCGTTGGCTACTGTATTGCTGTTTGCATCTTTTAATGGTCCGGCAGTTACTATAAATTCATCGTTTGCTTTACTGTAAATAGATTGCACAGGTATGGCCACCGCCGACCCCGGTTGTATATAAAAGGCTGAAATAGGTTTGCTTTTTTGTGCCCGGTAATTGCCTGCAATGGGGTTCAACTGTATAATATCTTCATAAAAGTGTTTCGTTTGGTGCGGTGCATTTATAATATTTCTCCATTCATCTATACGGTGCAGCATACGTTGTTGTTTAAGGCTTGAATCAGGATTTACGGTTTTAGGAAACCGGTAATCTCGTTCTGTAATTACACCAAATGAATTATTGTGTAGGGTTACATCGTAATAAAAAAACTGCTTGTTATAACTGAGTACAATTTGTGCCGGCCCTTCTGTAACTCCATAACTGTGTTGCAATGAAAGAGAAAATCCATTGCTGTTGGTATCAAGCAATACAGGGATGGGCTGTGTAAAACTTAACAGGCTTGCTTTCCAGTTTTTATGTGTTGATTTAAAAAGAAATTTTTCTGCAGGTACCGATACTATAGTTGAGGGGTTTAACAAAACAGGCTTTTCTGGTTGTTTACTTTTGCAGGAAATGACAAAAGCGATAAGGGCCATATATAAAAACAGTTTCCTCATTGCAGGTAAATTTCCTGATTGATAAAACAATGGGGCAACAAGGCAATACCGTTATTTCTGTTGGCCACTTCATCTTTTTGTGTGGGTAATACCTGCCGTGGTTGTCCGTTAACAAAAAGGGCAATGGGTATATCATTTATTAATACGGAGGTACGCTGTATTTTCTGTAATTGATTTTTGAAGTTGATATGCAGCCCACTGCGTACTGCTGTATTATGCACCAGTAATTGCGTTTGCAAAATGGTACCGTTGTTGTCTTTTTCGGCCACCAAAATACCCGGTATATTTATTTCGGTGGTTAGCTCATTATACATTTCGGTATTAATTTGTACCTTTTCGTTTTGTAAATTTATTACAGTGTAGGCCGCACTGCCGCCATGTATGTACCCTCGTTCACTCACATCTGTGTCTGCAAAAAGCTCAATCGATTTTATTTTCAATGAGTCCATTGATTTGGCACTGTCTAAATCTATTTGAAAAAATGCAGCTGCTTTTGGCGATAAATTGTATTTAAATGCCGTGCCGGGATAATAATGTTTTACGGTGTCGTTATTAAAACGGATAACTACCCGCAGTGCAATATTTACTGGTATATCATCCGCATTTAGTATTTCGCCTGTAATAAAATTCAGTTGTCCGCTGCGGATAAAGTTTACTTGTTTAAAAGCTGCAAAGGGCTTCTTTACCCTGTCATCTTTAATGGTAGGAAAACTGCTAACAACCCGTTTACCCTGCTTTTTAAATATTGTATAAGTATAGCTTCGCATTTGCTCATCGGGTATTTCTGGTGTAAACTGTGGCGGAAGAATATACCATTGTTTATTTTGCTTAACCATTTCCAGTGTGTCATTCTTTTCCCGCTGGCCTAATGCAGTTCGCCACCGGGTATATACACGTACCTGCGCCGAGTCTTTTTTTACAGCCAGCTCCTTTACATGTATGCTGTCCAGCTTGGCGTAAGAAGGAAGTAATCCGCCATCGTTTACAGATTTCTCCAGTAAATACTGGTCAAGCGGATAAGTGGGGATGGGTTTAAAAAAATGAAATGCATTTTCAAACCGCTGAAAATCCAGATGATTATAATAATTTAATACTGCAGTTTGAGGGCTGCTTTGTTCTTTTACCATCAATAACTCAAATACCTGCTTAAGCATAAAGCCGGAGAAAAACAGGACCGGCAATAATGAAGACGAATAGACTACACCTAAAGGATAAAAATGAGTAGTTTCAGGAATGGTACCAATATAATCTTGCTGTTTAAACCTTCTTAAATAAACCAGTGTTAGTAAAAATGCCAGGCATAAACTACCTGCCGGAAAAACACCCCATGCTTTTTTCAGCAAGGGTTTTACTTCCTTTGGCTGCACAGGTTTAATGGTTGATATATTTCCTTTTTCCCAAACCATAATACCGTTTTCCAGCCGTATCGTCCTGTTCCATCCGCTATAGTACAACAACGGATCGTAGTAACGGTCGTTACTAAAAACATACTTTAATTGATACTTCTCTGCGTTGGTTAAAAAGTCGTTTAGAGAAGCTAAGCCATCATCACCACTAAACTTTGCATTTTCTAAACGTTCAACAGGTCTTGTTGTAAGCTCAGGCAGTCTTCTTGCACTGTGATAGTTGCCATCTACTGTTGCTGCCAATGAGTTGGCACTCAGCCAGGCCATCTGGTCGCCAAAACCAAGCGTAAGGTAACGCCAACGCATATGCTCATCCCGGTTTAAGAAATTAAGCATGGGCTGTATTTCAATTTCTTTTGGCTGCAGCGGCCTAAAAGTTCCTAAGTGAAAAATAAAACCAATAAAAAGCAAGTAAGAAAAGCCAGAAACCGATGATAAAATAAAATGCGCTTTGGTGCTGAAACGCTTTTGCCAGAATTCTTTTACAGGGCCACTAATAAAAGAGTAAATAAACTTTGCCATAAATGGTATGGCAATAATGGAGGCCCAAAAACCAAAGCGGTCTAAAGTGAGAATATTGAAGGCATTTGATCCTAGTATGAGCTTTGGCAGCGGAGTGGTACCACCACTGCCCAATAGTAAACACAAAAAGAAAGATACGGCCCAGCCAATAAATCTTCGTTGCCTGGTAATGGAATAAGTAATAGCAGGCAACAACGCAAAAATGAGCGTAAGCGGAATGATGAAGAAAATTAAACCAGAAGATGTTTTGTAAAAGAAATTATCTCTTGAACCGTGCGGTATAGATACCTGCGTTATAGGGTCTGTTTTACTCCAATACCAATAGGGAAAAATTAATCCTACAGCAAGAATAATCATTAGCCCGCCAAACAGAATAAATTGCTTGTATTTTTTAAACCCTGCCTTTATTATTGAAATACCAAAACGTAAAAGGTTTTGAGGTTTTTCATTTGCCGGCAGCCCATCTGCCAATGCCATAAAAAGAGTTGGGGCAATAAAAAACACCATTCCGAAAATGGCGGTAACATGGTGTGCACTTACTGTAACAGACAAAAACGCTAAAGCCATTGCCAGATAAATGAATTTACGTTTTATTATGTATTGATACAGAAAAGGAAGTGCATTTAATAAAAACGCCAACCCTGTTAAGGTGGGCATCTGTCCATAAACATGCAGCGTTTCTACAATAGAAGAAAGAACAACAGTTAATATAGCCGCCACACCTGCTGTTGTTTTATCAAAAAATATTTTGGTAAATCGATAAACACCAATAATAAGTATTTCCAGTATAATGATGGCATAAATACTAAACGCAACCTTTAATGGAAAAATTTTTGCAATTAATGCCACCATTTGGTGTACTAATGGTGGATAGCTGGTAGTAAGGAAGCCTGTATACCACCTGTACTCCCAAGGTTCAAACCAAAATCTTGAATAATGGTCTGCAAAGAAAATATGCACAAAGGCGTCGTATGTTTTGGGCACCGTAAAGTAAACAATTATACCATGCGTAAGCAGCGCAAGTGAAAGAGCAACCAGCAATAGTTTTTTGCCGTTATACTCATCCCATAATTGATATCCCTGTTTCATCTGTATTAGGGTGTATTTTTTTAAAGATGCCGTTCTGCAAGTGTTTTTTATTCGCTGGTATTCCTGTAAAAACTATTTGGCATATAAAAACTAACAACATCAATATCATAACTCACTTTCATTGTAAAGTTTTTATTGCTGCCCGAGAAACAGTATTATTACATAATTGTAGTGCCGAATTGTTAAACAGCATTTTTTGCCGCAAGAGAATTTGCAGAGAGTGGTTTGAAGGATTTAATAATATTATACCGGTAATGTAAACTTGCAAGTTGCAAAGGAATTTTTACGGCATGCTTCATTTTCAGTTTAGAATCTCCCACCTCCGTCCAGTCCATCAGCGGAAATTCCAGCACTCCTTTATGAAGTGTTGTTTTGCCGAATTTTTTCTGCAAACGCAAAAATATTTCAACATCAAAAAGCCATGGCGTCATAAATGGTTGGTTAAATAAAAATGGAATCAGGCTGCGGTTAAATATTTTGGCACCACATTGTGTATCCTGAAAAGGTGTTTTTAAAATAACACGAATACATTTTTTAACAATACTGCTAAATAACGATCTGCCATCGTTTCTGCTTATGTTAGCTCCCAGCCTTTGAATACGGCTGCCAACCACTGCGCCAAACTGCGGATACTGCTCTTTATACTTCGCCATTTTCAACCACTCTTCCAGTGTGGTGGCTAAGTCTGCATCTAAAAACCCAAGCAACTCTGCATTATAATTTTTATGTACAAAAAGCATACCCTGCCTTACTGCTTCTGACTTGCCACCATTTTGTGTTAATGATAGCACACTGATATTATCGGGACATTCGATTTGCAGTTTTTTTACTACATCAAGTGTATTGTCTTTACTCCCATCATTAACGAGGCAAATAAGCACATCAGGGTGTTTTTTTGCAAACGAAAGAAAGTTTTGAAAGGGAAATCTTTTTTCTTCGTTGTAACATGGTACCACTATAGCATGGCTTTTAGAAGAATTGCTGGTAACATTCATATTCATTATTAAAGATTAAGCTTATTATTTTGTTTACGTTGCTTCATCAAAAGTGAAACTATGAGTGAGCAAGTGTTTATAAAACGGACCGGCAGCATTATTATTATAGGGGTTACCATTTAGTGTAACCTAGGGTTGTGGTAATTTTGCCTTTTTAATACCGGGTTTTATAATTGGTGGTTATCCTATTTTCAACTACAAAATTCATGCAAAATAATAATTATCTAAAAATCAAATAATTAGTTAACACTGTTTAACTTCATGATCTATTAATTGCAAAAACCCCAATTAATGTAATACATTTATATTTAATTTTCTTTCTAAAAAAAATAGTTTTGCAGGCATATAATATTTATATCGTAGAAGACGACCCTTGGTATGGTGAAATACTTTCTTACCATCTTAGTTTAAACCCCGACTATAAGGTTACCTGTTTTGAAACGGCGAAGGATTGTATTTCAAAAATGTCGGGCAGGCCCGATTTGATTACTATTGATTTTTCGTTGCCTGACATGCCCGGTGACGAGTTATTTAAAAAAATAAGGGAAATTAACCCCACCGTGCCTGTAATAATTATTAGCGCTCAGGAGCAAGTGTCTGTAGCTGTAAAACTGTTAAAAATGGGTGTTAACGACTACCTTGTAAAAGACGATGCCACAAAAGATTTACTTTGGAACAGTGTTACACGTATTCGTGAAAACCAATCTTTAAGAAAAGAGGTTGAACACTTAAGGGAGGAATTAGGGCAGAAGTTTTCTTTTGAAAAAACAATTATTGGGCAAAGTGAAAGGCTAAAAAAAGTCTTTTCTATGATGGAAAAAGCAATAAAGGCAAACATAAACATATCAATAGCAGGCGAAACCGGTACTGGTAAAGAAGTAGTGGCTAAAGCCATTCACTATAATAGTGATAGAAAGAAGAAAAGCTTTGTTGCGGTAAATATGGCAGCAATTCCTCAAGAGCTGGTTGAGAGTGAATTGTTTGGCCATGAAAAGGGGGCCTTTACCGGAGCCGTGGCCCGGAAGGCGGGTAAATTTGAAGAAGCCATTGGAGGCACCATTTTTTTAGATGAAATTGCTGAACTGGACCTAAGCCTGCAAAGTAAAATGCTCCGTGTATTACAGGAAAGAGAGGTAGTAAGGGTTGGAGGTAATGAAATTATAAAACTGGATATACGTGTTATTGTGGCAACCCACAAAAATCTGGCAGATGAAGTGAAAAAGGGAAATTTTCGGGAAGATTTATATTTCCGGGTAATGGGTTTACCAATTGAATTACCACCATTGAGAGAACGGGGTAATGATGTTTTAATATTAGCAAAACACTTTGCTGATAGTTTTACAAAAGAAAACAAACTTAGCTCAGTTCAATTTTCGAAAGAAGCTAAAGATAAATTATTGAAATATCATTTTCCCGGTAACATACGTGAGCTGAAGGCTGTTGTAGATCTATCAGTAGTAATGAGTGAAAACAATGAAATAAAAGCAGAAGACATTACATTTACCTCCGCACATAAGGATGATTTTTTTATTTCTCATAACAAAACGTTGCGTCAATATACCTGTGATATTATTCGATATTGCATGCAAAAAAACAATAACGATGTTATGGCTACTGCTAAAATACTTGATATAGGGAAAAGTACGATTTACAAAATGCTGCAAGATGGTGAACTCACTATAAATTAAATACGTAAAACGCCATTCTAGGAATTTTTTGCAAAATAGATTTTATTAGTGTTTTGCAAATTTCAGATCCTTAGTTTTCAATTATTTACTCCTTTTTTGCTTGGTATTATTATGGTACATCAGGCGTTATAAATTTAATAACATTGTACCGGCGGTTAAAATCCTAATTGCAGCAGCTTTTTCAAAGTGGCAAAAATACTTTGAGGAAATTTTAAAAAAAATTGGGTTTCGAAAGTAATACAAGCGTAAATTCAAGTTATAACCGTTCTAACAAAGAAACATCATAAAAGGCAAAGCACATCAAGGGTAAACATTTCCAAAAATTGGAAAAAACTTCTATTTTTTAGAAAAATCTTATTTTCTATAATTTTACAATTGATTGATTTATAGTACGTTTGATGTAAAAAAATAACCGGCGATTTTTTTGATATACTATAAATAAATTAACGATGAAAACAGCTGTCTTTAACTACATTGAAAATGATTGGATTGGCCATGAGGTGAATACCTTGGAAAATACCAATTATGCAAGTCTTATACTCTGCTTTGCATCAAAAGAGCGGTTAACCCAAAAAGATATTTATAAAAACGTCAGGTCAAAATTTCCTAACGGCATTATTACACTTTGTTCCACATCTGGCGAAATTATACAGGATAGAGTTTTAGATAACTCTTTAATCGCTACAGCAATTGCATTTGAGCAAACCAAACTACAGGCTGTAACAGTAAACATAAAAGACTTTACAACCAGTTACGCCGCCGGCGAAGCTTTGGTTAAAAAATTGCCTGTTACTGATTTGGTGTATATTTTAATATTGTCAGATGGTAGCCTTGTTAATGGCAGTGAGTTGTTAAAAGGCATAACATCTCAAGTTGATAAAAAGGTATTAATAACTGGTGGCCTTGCAGGTGATGGCCCAGACTTTAAATCAACACTGTTAGGGCTTAACGAACAACCCTCACAGGGAAATATTGTTGCCATTGGTTTTTATGGAAACAGCTTAAGAGTAACACATGGGTCACAAGGCGGGTGGGATATTTTTGGTTTGGAAAAAACAGTTACCAAGTCCTCTTCCAATGTACTTTTTGAAATTGACAATCAAAATGCACTCGATCTTTACAAAACATATTTGGGCGACCAGTCAGAAAACTTGCCTGGCGCAGCTTTGCTTTTCCCTTTATCGGTAATTATACCAGATACAAAAACACCGGTTGTAAGAACAATTTTGTCTATAAATGAGGAAGAAAAAAGTATGACTTTTGCCGGCGACATTCCTGTTGGATCAAAAGTGAGGTTTATGAAAGCCAATTTTACAAAACTTACCCTAGCTGCTTCTGAAGCAGCTAAACTTACTGCACCAGCAAAAGACGAATACCCCGACTTTTCTTTACTTATAAGCTGTGTTGGAAGAAAGCTGATTTTAGGAGAAAAAACAGAGGAAGAGGTGAAGGTTATAAATGAAACTTTTAAAAATAAAACAGTAATTTCAGGATATTATTCTTACGGTGAAATATCGCCGTTTAATGATGGCGGTAATTGCCAATTACATAATCAAACAATGACCATAACCTCATTTTTTGAAAAAACATCATAAACTCACATCATTATGTATGGAATTGTAAACAAAGCCATTCAGGAGCTGCTTACACACAATTATGGAGAAGAAACTTGGGATAAAGTAAAAGAAAAAAGTGGTGTAGATGTAGATTATTTTTTAAGTAACGAACCGTATGATGATGAAATAACGTACAAACTTGCAGGTGGTGCGTCTGAAGTATTAGGCATTACTGTTGAACAGGTTTTGCAGGCATTTGGCGAGTGGTGGATTTTGAAAACCGGAAAAGAAAAATATGGCAGCTTGATGGAAACAGGAGGCAATAACCTAAGGGAATTTCTTGTAAACCTGCCAATGTTTCACAACCGAATTATGCTGATGTTTCCAAAACTTACCCCTCCGGAGTTTAAAGTAAGTAATGCAGAAGAAAATTCCATACATGTACACTATCATTCAAAACGGGAGGGGCTGCAGGAATTTGTAAGAGGTTTGCTAAGCGGCCTGGGTAAAATGTATAATGTGCCGGTTACTATTGAATTACTGCAAAGCCGTAACGAAGGGAGCCTGCACGAAATTTTTAAAGTAAGCTGGTAATTATGTATAATACCAAGCAAATCTGTTTAAGTGAAGTGCAGCTTAACAACCTGTTCCCTTTTTTTATTTTAATAAACAGGAACCTGGAAGTTGTGGCTTCGGGTAAATCACTATTAAAGTTAATAAACGTAAAAAAAGGGGTAAGGTTTAATGAGTTTTTTTCTATACCAAGGCCACATACTCCTATAACACAATTAAATGACCTTATTGCTGCACAAAACCAAATGGTGGTGCTGGAACCTGCACAAAATAAATCTACACTGCTAAGAGGGCAATTTGAGTACCTGACACAAACAAGCGAAATACTTTTTGTGGGGTCGCCGTGGTTTGGCAGTATTGAGCAGGTTAAAGAAAATAATTTAATAATTGATGATTTTGCAAGACATGATCCGTTAATTGACCTGTTGCATGTACTAAAGTCTCAGGAAATTAACAATGAAGATCTGAAGCAGTTACTTAGCACAATAAACAGACAAAAAAAAGAAATAAAACATGTAAGTAAAGAGGTAAATGATATTGCTCTTTTTACCACTCAAAACCCCGACCCTATAATAAGGATAAACTTTGAAGGAGATGTATTAAAGAATAATCCTGCTGCTTCACGTCTTGATTTCATGGAATATCAAAATAAGTTTTACAGAAATGATATTTTTTTCAAGCTTATTGCAGACACTATTGATAAAAAAAGTGAAAGATGGATGGTTGAGGCAAAGTCAGGGAAGATTGACTATTCATTTGTTTGTATACCCTTGCACGAAGAAGGTTACATAAATATTTACGGCAGGGATATTACACAGAAAAAAGCCGATGAAGAGCAGCTTGAAAGGTTATCACTTGTGGCAAGTGCCAACCAAAACGGTGTTGTTTTTACTGATGAAAGTGGAAAAATATTCTGGTGTAATGATGGTATTGAAGAAATATCTGGTTATACAAAAGCAGAAATTATTGGTAAAACACCCGTAGAGGTGTTGAGAGGTCCGTTTACGGATAGTGCTGTTATAAAAAGTATGGTGGATGATTTTTACAACCTGCGCCCATTCAACAATGAACTTATACAATATAAAAAAGACGGCAGCTGGTATTGGGGTAAAACAAAAGGCCAGCCTGTAAAAAGTAAAAATGGGAAGATAAGAAGTTACTTTGCTATTATCGAAGATATTTCGGCCGACAAACAGAATGAGGAACAACTTCGTATTCTTTCCTCAATAGCAGAAGAAAATACACATGGTGTGGTAATAGCAAGCCATGATGGTAAAGTTGAGTGGGTTAATAAGAGTTTTGAAAAACTTACGGGCTACACACTGGAAGAAATGGTGGGCAAAAAACCCGGCCACATATTGCAAGGACCGGAAACCAACCCCGAGACAATTGCCTACCTGGGCCATCAAATAAAAAACGGAGAACCGTTTGTATGTGAAATTTTAAACTATCATAAGCAGGGTGGTACTTACTGGTTAAGATTACAGGGCCAGGCTTTAAAAAGTAAAAATGGAAAAGTTACCAAGTACTTTGCAATTGAAGAAGATGTTACCAAAGAGAAAAAAATAAACGAGCAATTAAAAGAATTTGAATCAAAGTTTAAACTGGCGCTTGAAAAAATAGGAGATAATGTTTGGGAACATGATTTCAGAACTGGAATAACGCAGTTTTCAAAACAAGAAAATAATTTTTTCGGGCTTGAAAAATCAGATATCAAAAACCTTGAAAAAATATGGTGGAACAGTATTTATGCACCTGATTTGCCAACGATAGAAGAAAATGACAGGCGCTATCGCAATGGAGAAATAGACTTTCATATACTTGAATACAGAATTATAAAACCCGATGGAAAGAAAATATGGATACTTGACAGAGGAGTGGTTTTGGAAAAAGATGCCAATAATAAACCTTTACTTATTATTGGTACACATACAGATATTACTAACCACAAAAATATAGAGCAGGAGTTATTAGTAGCTAAAAATGCAGCTGAGGCATCTAAAAAAGCAAAGGAAGTGTTTCTTGCTAACATGAGCCATGAAATACGAACACCTATGAATGCTATTATTGGAATGGGGAACCAGTTGAAAAAGACACAACTTACGTCGCAGCAACAGTTTCAGCTTAACACAATAAATGCGGCTGCAGAAAACCTGCTTGTTATTATTAACGACATCCTGGACTTATCTAAAATTGAAGCCGGAAAACTTGCAGTAGAAAAAATAGGCTTTGAACCTAAAAAGGTGGTAGGAAATGCCATGCAGGTATTAATGTACAAAGCCGAAGAAAAAGGGCTAAGCCTTACTAATTCTTTTTGCGACCACAGATTGCAAGATGTTTTAATTGGCGATCCTTACCGGTTGAATCAGGTTATGCTTAACCTGATAAGCAATGCTATAAAATTTACCGAAAGAGGTAGTGTTGATGTTACTTGTAAGGTTGCTGATGAATCGACCGAAACACAAACCATAGAAGCCAGTGTAATAGATACCGGTATTGGTATGGAACAAAATTATGTAGAAAAGCTGTTTGATAAGTTTAGTCAGGAATATGAATCCGTTACACGAAAATTTGGCGGAACTGGCTTGGGTATGAGTATATGTAAGGAACTAATCGGATTAATGGGAGGCGACATAAAAGTAAAAAGTAAAAAGGGAGAAGGCACAACGGTAAGCTTTACTATCACCTTTACCAAAGGAAAACAAAGTGATTTGCCAGAATTAACAGAAATTGCCATAGGCCAGGATTTTTTATCAGGCAAAACCATTTTAGTAACGGATGATAATGAAATGAACCGTTTGGTAGCTTCTACAATACTAAAAAGCTATGGAGCAAATATTGTTGAAGCAACAAATGGGGAGCAGGCGCTGGAGGTTGTTAAAGCAACAAATCCGCATCTGATATTAATGGATATACAAATGCCTTTGCTAAACGGTTATGATGCAACAAAAAGACTACGCAAATCGGGAAATAATATTCCTGTAATAGCGCTTACAGCTAATGCAATAAGAGGCGAAAACGAAAAATGTATTGAAGCAGGAATGAACGATTATATCGCCAAACCATTTAAAGAAGATATCTTTTTACAGAAAATTGCTCAGTGGCTGAACATTAACTATGTATATAATGCAACTCGCCCTCTGCAAAATGATGGTAATGAGAAAATGTATGACCTTTCGGGAATTGAGGAAATTGGTAAGGGCAATGCCGCTTTTGTTAATAAAATGATAGTATTGTTTTGTGAACAAACTCCGCTGGCAGTTAGTGAAATGAAAAATGCATTTGAAGCAAATGACCTTGAAAAAGTAGGTGCATTGGCACATAAGCTAAAGCCCAGTATAGATAACTTAAAAATTACCGCTCTCAGGCAGGTTATCAGAGATATAGAAAAGTCGGGTAAAGAAAAAAATAACACTTCAGAACTAAAAACGCAAATTTTGGTTACTGAAGAAATAATAGCAAAGACAGTTAGTATGCTAAAACAAGAGCTTTCAAAATAGAGGCTCCATTTTCATTTCGTAAAAAATGTTACAATTAAATAGCGAAACATCATGATTGGCTTTACTTTACTTTACATTAAACGGGTGATATGCCCCCTCCTAATTGATAAACTATAACTTAAATAAACAGCATTATTTACAGCAGCATTACCCTAATAACTACACACCTGTTACATACCCTTTAAAATTTGCAGCATCGGCTGCAAATAACATTAAGGTTCCAGCATCAGCTGCAATATTTTTTTCAAAGTGAAAGCCCAGTTTATGAAGCAAGCCAACAGAAACTGTATTATCTGGCAATACTGTAGCTAAAAATTTTGGGTGATTGCCGCAGGCGGCATTATGCTGCAGCACAGCCATAGTGCCTTCGTAAGCAAAGCCTTTGCCACATGCTTGTGGCAACAGCGCAAAACCAATATCCCAATGCTCCAGATAATCTCTTTTTATAAAGCTGATAACACCAACCGGCTCCATATTTTCTTTTGTTTTTATTACCCGATAATTAATATTTGGGTTTGCCATAATTTTTTCAATATACTTTTCGGCATCTGCTAAAGAATGCACATTTCTATCTCCAATAAATTTAATCCACCCTGCTGTATTTACCAGCACTGCAATAAAAACAGCATCGTTTTTAGTGAGCAGGGTAAGTTCAAGCCTTTGCGTAATCAGTTTTTGTGTCATTATTTTTTGCAATATTTTTTTGCACAAAAGTCGTTACTAATCTGCATTTTTTAAAGCTGATAAATAGTGCTGAAACTACTGAATATTTAGTAAAGCAAGAAGGCTGTTTTATTGTAAATTTGCGCACTAAAATTTTATTGTTATGCTAATGCATCAAACAATGCGATGGTACGGCCCACAGGATGTGGTTAAATTAAGTGATATACGCCAGGCAGGCTGCGCCGGTGTGGTAACAGCACTGCACCAAATACCGGTGGGTGACGTATGGACAGTGGATGAGATTAATAAGCGAAAAAAAATGATTGAAGATGCCGGCATGACATGGACGGTGATAGAAAGCCTGCCGGTAAGTGATGATATAAAAAGACAAACCGGTAACTGGCTGCAGCATATTGAAAACTATAAAACCAGCATACGCAATGTGGCCGACTGCGGTTTAAAAGTAATTACTTACAATTTTATGCCCGTGCTGGACTGGCTGCGTACAGATGTGTATTATCCTTTGCCCGATGGCGCCACTGCACTGTATTTTAACCGCAGCGCTTTTGTGGCTTTTGATGTGTTTATGCTGAAACGCCCCGGCGCAGAAAAAGATTATGCTGCTGCAGAAATAGAAAAAGCCAAACAGAAACTGGCAGACATGACAGATGCAGAAAAAGAAAAAGTATTCCGCAACTGTTTACTGGGTTTACCCGGCAGCGATGATGCATTTACACCCGAACAGGTTTTAACAGAGCTGAAAAATATGAAGGCATTGATGCCGCCAAACTAAAACAGCACCTGTTTTATTTTTTACAGCAGGTTATTCTGGTGGCAGAAGAAAGTGGTGTGGTAATGGCCATTCATCCGGATGATCCGCCGTATGCTGTTTTAGGCTTACCCCGTATAATGAGTACAGAAAATGATGCAGCAGAATTAATTGCTGCGGTACCCAGCAA
>JAGVCC010000342.1 GCA_020059395.1 Chitinophagales bacterium
GCATTTAGTAGTAAAAGCCACAGTGCCCGGCATTAGCCAGGAAGCTTTTGATGCTTGTATGGAAGATGTAAAAGCAAACTGTTTAATTTCTAAACTGCTGAATGTTGATAAAACTTACGAAGTAGCACTTAACTAACACTTAATGCTGTAAACTTTTACCCGGAGCAGCCCTCCGGGTATTTTTTTGCCCCGTACAGTTATTGTTTACTTTTCTAAAACTTATCTTAGAGGTATAAAACTGCAATTATGTTTTTAAAAAAGCTGGAATTAAAAAATTTTAAAGGCTTTGATGATATTGTAATATCATTTGAAGATGATAAAGGCGGCATACGCAAGCAAACACTGCTGCTGGGGCAAAATGGTACTGGAAAAAGCAATGTACTTAAAGCTATTGCCATGGTTACCTCTGGCAGCGAAGCTATATTGGATTTGCTTACACAGCCTGATGACTGGGTAAAACAGGGGCAAAGCGAAGCCACGATAACTGCAGCATTAGTAACACAAAAAAAAGAAGAGCGGAATATTTCGCTGATTATACGCAGGGGAGCATCCCGTAATGAAGTTTTAAAAATAAACGACGTTTCGCTTACAGAGCTGGACAAAGCGCTGGAGCATACAAGCCGTAACTATTTTGTAGCTGGCTATGGCGCAAGCCGCAGGCACAATCCCGGTGGAGAATTTAAGTCATCTAAAGAACGTTTTCGTATTACCGACAGGGCAGCAAATGTTTACACGCTCTTTAATACTGATGCACAGCTTAACTCCCTTACATCCTGGGCTATGAGTTTTGATTACCGAAGTGGTGGGGCAAAACTGAATGTGGTAAAAAACACACTTAATTATTTTTTAGAGGGTTTTAAGTTTTACGAAATAGATAAAAATAATAAAACCATTATTTTTTCAGAAGGTAAAAATAAATTGAAATTAGAAGCGCTAAGCGATGGGTATCAAAACATGGCAGCATGGATTGGCGACTTGCTGTACAGACTTACAGAAACATTTAACGATTATAAATCTCCACTTGCTGCCCGTGGCCTGCTGCTGATAGACGAAATTGACCTGCACCTGCACCCACGCTGGCAGCGAAAATTGCTTGATTTTATTAACACCAAACTTCCCAAAATGCAGGTGGTAGCCACTACTCACTCACCATTAACAGCACAACAAACCGGCGAAGGCGAATTGTATGCTTTAAAAAAAGAAAATGGTAAAGTGAAATTAGTGCCATTTATTGGCGAGCCTAAAAACTTATTGATACATCAAATGCTGATGAGCCCGGTGTTTGGACTGGAAACAGATGAAAGTTTTGAAGTGCAGCAGGAAAAAAAGAAATATAACCTGTTAAAAGAAAAACCAAAAGCCCGGCGAACCAAAAAAGAAGATACAGAAATGAGAGCGATACAGGAAAAATTGGTGCAGTTGCCCGAGCGGCCCGTATCTATAAAAAACGCAATAAAACATAATGAACTGTTGAGAAAAATTGAAAGTAAATTACAATGATACTATTAACCCGTGACAGAAATGCCGCAAGCATTGACCTGAATTTTTTAGGGGATAAAAGAAAAAAGAAATTAATCAGCCTGTATAAAAAAAGGATAGAGGCCGGAGGGGAAATACCATCAAAAAAATTTGACAGCACTTATTGGAAATTATCAAAAGACAGGCTGAAAATTGAAAGCAGTGAAAAATGCGCTTACTGCGAGTGTCAGGTGCCGCAGGTAGCCCATGGCGATGTGGAGCATTTTAGGCCAAAGGTTAAATACTGGTGGCTGGCATACTGCTACGATAATTTTTTGTTCAGTTGCCAGATATGTAACCAAATATATAAAAATGATGAATTTCCGGTGGCAGGGGCTAAATTAACAGAGCCCCCTGTTGATGGTACACTCAATGATGACAGTATTATTGCTGTGCTTGATGCGTTAACACCAGAGCCAACAGTAAGTACCACAGCACTAAAAAAATTTCAAACATATCTAAATAAAGAAAAAGCGCAGTTGCCTAATCCGTATTATGTGGATATGGAAAAATTTTTTGTGTGGGAAGAAGATGATGTAAAACGTACAGTTGAGATGAAGGCAAAGCCGGGCAAAAAAGGAGCTGCTGCTTTTTTAGCTGCCGTAAAACAATATTATGGTATTAACAGAGAAGAATTGTGCCGGCTGCGCCATGCGTACCTGCGTCATTTTAAATTGTATAAAAAAGCTGTTAAAAATAATATAGATGCAGAAATTGTAGCCGAAGCAAAGCTAATGCTGGCAGATATGACATCAGCCAGTCACCCGTTTACTGCAATGCTGCGTTATTACGATAAAAAACTTTAGTGAAAGATATTTTACACCTGTTTACATTAATCGGCTTGTACAACTTTACTTTAGAAAAGCCAAAAAATGTTTGCCGGTTTTATAATATTAACTACACTTGCAAAACATAATTAAGAAATTATTTCCTTTTACCAACAAAAAATCATCAAAACAACTTGCTATGTCTTTTCAAAACAAAACAGTAATAATAACAGGTGCATCCAGAGGTATTGGTAAAGCCATTGGTTTAAAATTAGCAGCCGCAGGTGCAAACATTGTAATAGCTAGTAAAAGTGTAGAAGAAAATCCAAAATTAGGCGGCACTATTTTTTCTGCTGCGGCCGAAATGGAGGCCGCAGGCGGTAAAGCCCTGGCAGTACAATGCGATATACGTTTTGAAGACCAGATAGACAATGTAGTAAAACAAACCGTTGATAAATTTGGCGGTATTGATATTTTAATAAACAATGCCAGCGCTATTAATTTGCTACCAACAGAACAAACAGAGCCCAAACGTTTTGATTTAATGTACGATATTAATGTACGGGGTACTTTTATGATGAGCCGTGCCTGTATTCCCCATTTAAAAAAAGGCACCAACTCACACATACTTAATTTATCTCCCCCGGTAAATATGGATTTAAAATGGTTTGAAAAACATTTAGCCTATACCATTAGTAAGTACGATATGACGATGATTGCACTGGGGCTTAGTGCTGAGTTGAAAAAATATAATGTGGCTGCTAACACACTGTGGCCAAAAACAACCATTGCCACCGCTGCTGTAAATAATTTACTGGGTGGCGAAATGCTTATGAAAATGAGCCGCACTGTTGATATAGTAGCAGATGCTGCATTTTATATTCTTGGTAAACCATCCACGCAATGTACTGGCAATAGTTTTATTGATGAAGACGTACTTGCCAATGAAGGAATTACAGACTTAAGCAAATACTCTGTAGTGCCCGGCGCACAATTGTACAACGATTTATTTGTATGATGCAACATTTATAAAGTTTCCTTCTCTTTAATAATGAAATGTTAAAGCTGCTGCAATTTGATAAGCGGTAGTAAAAGCGCAAATGCTGCGTATAATTTCGTTGTGCCTTTAGACCAAACTGTATAGCCATGAACCTTTTTAAATCTGCCGCAGCACTTTTGTGCCTGCTGCTAACCGTTTCTGTATTCGGCCAAACTGCCGAAAAGAAAAAAATTACTGCCGTCCGCATCTCAAAATCTTTAAAAATTGATGGCATTATTGATGAGCCGGAATGGAAGACAGCTCCAGTTGCAGATAAATTTACAACGCTGCGGCCGGTTCCGTTTTTACCAGAAAATTCTGACAATAAAAGTGAAGTATACTTTCTTTACAACAACGAAGGAATTTATATTGGTGGATACTTTCATGAAAAAAATAAAGACAGTATCGCATCTGAATTAATAGGCCGTGACGGTTTTGGCAATAATGATTTTGTGGGGATTATTTTTGATACTTATCATGACAAAATAAATGGCTTTGAATATTTTGTTACCCCGCTGGGTGAACAAATGGATGCAAAGCAGTCGCCCAACCCCAATGGCGACAGCGAAGATTTTAGCTGGAATGCCGTTTGGGAAAGCGCCGCAAAAATTAATAGTGATGGCTGGAGTTTTGAAATGTTTTTGCCTTATGCTGCCATTCGTTTTGGCAAAAAGAAAATTCAGGACTGGGGACTAAATATTGTGCGCCGCCGCCAAAAAAGCGGGCAGCAATTATTTTGGCAGCAAATAGACCCTAACGTAAATGGTTTTTTAACGCAAGAAGGTTTACTTACCGGCCTTACAGATATAAAACCACCGCTGCGTTTACAGTTTTCACCATATTTTTCGGTGTACGCAAATCATTATCCTTACAATCAGTCAGACGTAAAAAACTGGAACAGCCTTGTAAACGGCGGTATGGATGTTAAGTATGGCATTAACCAGGCCATGACTTTGGATATGACATTGATACCTGATTTTGGACAGGTGCAAAGCGACAGGAGGGTGCTAAACCTTACACCATTTGAAGTAAGGTATGATGAACAACGGCCATTTTTTATTGAAGGGGTTGAACTGTTTAATAAAGGCAACCTGTTTTACAGCCGCCGCATTGGCGACCAGCCCATACGTTTTTGGGATGCAGAAGGAGAAGCTGCTGCAACAGGGCATACCGTTATAAAAAATCCGGCGCAGAGTAAATTAATTAATGCTACTAAAATAAGTGGCCGCAGCCAAAAGGGATTGGGTATTGGTATTTTAAATGCTGTAACAAATCCGCAGTATGCCATAATAGAAGATAATGGAAAAAA
>JAGVCC010000166.1 GCA_020059395.1 Chitinophagales bacterium
AATGGCTATTGGCAATTTGCCTAACGAACTGCCCCGTGATGCATCAAGATATTTTGGAGAACAGCTGATTAAATTTGTTTTGGAAGATTTAGTTAAAGGCGGTTCATCAATTATTGAAAGAGCTACAATGGTGAAAGAAGGTGTAATTACTGAGCCGTTTTTGTATTTGAAAGAGTATGGGGGTAAGTAGATGTCAGATATTGGATGTCAGATGCAGGTTTACAGATAAAGGTAATAGTCTTTTAATAGTTGTGTAAATGCATTACTGTAATTTTCAGGGGTGTCTTTTATTATAATTTCTTTTTCTTCAGCACCGGTTTTTTGGGGTGATAACAGCAGCATGCTTCTAAAATAATTATGATTAGGTGTTTGCTTTACACTTATTTTTTTGCTGCAGTAAAAACCATGTTGCAAACTTTCGGTTACAAAATAATCAGTGCGGTGATGGGGCAACAGTACAGCAAAATAGCCATCATCTTTTAGTAATTCTCTAGCTCTGGCGCACAATGCTGCCAATGTTAAAGATGTATCATGTTTTGCATCGTTTTTGTTTTGTTGGGTGCTTTTTAAATCTGCTTCAAAAAACGGCGGATTGCTTATAATACAATCATATTTATAATCTGGATTGAAGTTAGTAATGCTGCTATGAAATACTTTTATGTATTTGCAGAATTGTGATAGTTGAACATTTGCCGCAGCCTGTTCATACGCTTCCTGGTCAATTTCAACAGCATCAATGGCTGCTGATGTTTTTTGTGCCAGCATTAAACTTAATAAACCTGTGCCGGTTCCAATATCAAGTATATCAAAACAGGTATGCTGTTGCAGTTCTTGTGCAACCCATGCTCCAAAAAGGCATGCATCGGTGCATACTTTCATAGCGCACTTATCCTGCTGGATAGTAAATTGTTTAAATTGAAAATAGTTGTTAGACATTGAGTGTTGTAATTTTTATTACACGAATTATTGCTAATTACACGAATTGCAAAAATGCAGCATTGGTGTAATTAGCGAAATGGGTTTAATTCGTGTCTACCATTCTGCTCTTGCGTTTGGTATTGTATTTAATTCAACAAACTGGCCAGCCTGATATTTATAATAAGCTGTTATTGCAATCATAGCTGCATTATCAGTACAATATTGAAAAGCAGGAATAAAAGTTTTCCATTTCATTTTCTCACCCAGCTCAGTAAATGATTTTCTTAAACCGCTGTTGGCGCTAACACCACCTGCAAGGCACAAATTGGTAATGCCTGTTTCTATCGCCGCTTTTTTTAGTTTGTTTAGCAGTATGCTTACAATGCGTTGTTGTATCGATGCACAAATATCTTCAAGGTTATCTGCAATAAATTTTTTCTGCGTGGCCTCGTCTGCTAAAAATGCTTCTTTATAAACGTTAGATGTACCTGCATTTTTTAAAAAATACAGAATGGATGTTTTCAATCCGCTAAAACTAAAGTTAAGGCCGGGTATTTGTGGCTCTGGAAATGTAAAGCGCAGGGCATTGCCGGTAGCTGCATATTTATCAATCAAGGGCCCACCGGGGTAGGGCAGCCCAAGCAGTTTGGCGCTTTTGTCAAATGCCTCACCTGCAGCATCATCAATGGTTTCGCCAATTACTTTTAAATCGGTTGGTGATTTGCAAACTACAATTTGCGTATGCCCGCCGCTAACGGTTAAACACAAAAAGGGAAATGCAGGTCTTTTATCTGGTATTAAATTGGCCATTACATGCGCCTGCATGTGATGCACCGCAATTAATGGTTTGTTTAAAGCCAGCGCCATCGATTTTGCAAACTGTGTACCTACCAGCAGCGATCCAATTAGCCCAGGTGATTGTGTAAAAGCAATAGCATCAATATTTGCCAGCTGGCAATTGGCAGACTGCAAAGCTGTGTGTACCACCGGCACAATATTTTGCATGTGGGCACGGCTTGCAAGCTCCGGCACCACGCCGCCATATTTTTCATGCACAGTTTGGTTGGCAATAAAGTTGCTTAGTATTTTGCCATCTGTACAAACAGATGCGGAGGTTTCATCGCAGGAAGATTCTATGGCTAAAATTGTTGTACTCATTTTTTAAAAGACAATGCAAAGTTATGTCGTCAGTATTAAATCATTTTATAGTTACGCATCATTATCTTCCTCCATTTCCAGCAGCAAATTAGCAATCAAAGCCGTCCATCCGGTTTGATGGCTGGCTCCTAAACCCTGACCGGTATCACCATGGAAATATTCGTAAAACAAATGTGGTTCTCTAAAGTGCTCATCTTGCCAAATGGCTTGTTTGCTATTGTGGTATTGATAAGCTCCGGCATCAGTACGCTCAAATAATTTAAGTAAACGTTTAGTTAGTTCGTTTGCTATTTGCTTTAAGTTAAGTTTGGTGCCGCTGCCTGCAGGAAATTCATACATGTATTTATCGCCATAGTATTTGTAGTACTTGCGCAGTGAGTGAATAATTAAATAATTTATAGGAAACCATATTGGCCCCCGCCAGTTACTGTTGCCGCCAAACATACTGCTACTGCTTTCACCTGGCTCGTACTGTATGCTGTATGTGTTGCCCAGGTATGCAAACGAATATGGTGTTTCATGTGCTTTTGAAAGTGAACGGATGCCGTAATCTGATAAAAATTCTGCTTCGTCTAAAAGGCGTTTCAGCAGTTGCTCCATGCGTTCATCAACCATTATGGCAAAAAGGTAATTACCATCTTCATTCTTTTTATCAATATCACTTATTACCCTTGTAAGCTCGGGTCTGGTTAATTTAATAACATCAAGCCTTGTATTAAACTGGCGCAGGTTTTTAAATTCGTTACTGTTAAAAATTTCTACTGCCAGTAATGGAATAATACCTACAAGGCTGCGTATTTTTAAACGCTGGCTACTGCCGTTTTCGAACTGAATGGCATCGTAATAAAAAGCATCTTCTTCATCCCAAAGCGAAATATCTTTTTGCCCCATATGGTGCATGGCCCAGCCAATATTTAAAAAATGCCTGAAAAATTTAGCAGCACTTTCTTCATAGGCCAAATTAAATTGCGCCAACTCTACTGACATGCGCAGCATGTTTAAGGAGTACATGGCCATCCAGCTGGTGGCATCGGCCTGTTGCAGTTTTTTAATACCGGGTGGCATGTGGTTGCGGTCAAATACTCCAATATTATCAAGCCCCAAAAATCCGCCTTCAAAAATATCGGTGCCGTTTGCATCTTTTTGGTTTACCCACCAGGTAAAGTTCATCAGCAGTTTTTGAAAAGCCCTTTCTAAAAAATCCCTGTCGCCCACACCATTTTTTTTCTTGTCAGCTTCATACACATACCAAACACCCCATGCATGCACGGGTGGATTTACATCGCTGAAATTCCATTCGTATGCAGGTATTTGTCCGTTAGGATGCATGTAATATTCCCTTAGCATTACCAGCATTTGCTGTTTAGCAAAGTCAGCATCTACATGTACAAATGTGGCAGCATGAAAAGCAAGGTCCCAGGCCGCAAACCACGGGTACTCCCATTTATCTGGCATAGAAAGAATATTGCGGCAGGTTAAATGGCGCCAGTCT
>JAGVCC010000325.1 GCA_020059395.1 Chitinophagales bacterium
TCTTCGCTGGTTCCCCCTTCAGGGGGCGGAGGGGGCTCCACTTCACCCACCAAAAACACACTGCCGCAAACAATAATTATATCTTCTTTTGCTGCATTTTTTGTTGCTGCAGTTATAGCAACGTTCACATTTTGATAAACACTGCCTTTTAAATTATGCTGTGCCGCTTTTTGTTGCAGCTCCGCCGCATCCAATGCCCGTGGAATATTTGCCTGTGTAAAATAATAGGCAGCATCTTCAGGTAACAGCGCCAGCACTTTTTCAATCTCTTTATCTTTTACCATGCCTAATACAAAATGCAGGTTAGTGTTAGCGGTTTTTATTGCAGATAAATGATGCAAAACCTGTTTTATGCCATCTTCATTATGTGCCACATCTAACACAACCGCCGGGTTTGTGTCAATAACATCCCAGCGGCCATGCAAGCCTGTAAGTTGTTTTACATGAGCCAGTGCATATTTTTCATCAGCATTGCTAATATTAAAACCCTGCTGCATTAAAATACCTTCTGCACACAAAACAGTACAAAGGTTTTTTGTTTGATACAAACCATTTAAATCAAGCTGAAAACTTTCTGTTATGTTATGGGCAATATTTGTTACATCGCATTTTAGTAAATCAATACCAGCAATAACATTAGTGGTATTATATTCATGCTGCACAAAATGCAGTGGAGCATTGCAATCTGCGGCCTTTTTTTCAAACACAACTTTTGTTTCTTGTAAATATTCTCCAAGTACAACAGGTACTTCAGGTTTAATAATGCCGGCTTTTTCAAAAGCAATTTCTGGCAAGGTGTTACCCAGCAGGTTCATATGGTCGTAACCAATATTAGTTATTATGGAAAGGAGCGGTGTAATAACATTGGTACTGTCCAGCCGGCCGCCTAAACCAGTTTCAATAACAGCAATGTCAACTTTTTCTTTGGCAAAATACTCAAATGCCATCACCATAGTAAGTTCAAAAAAAGAAGGCTGAATATTTTCTGAAATGTCTTTTGTGCGCCGAACAAAATCAACCACAAAATCTTTGGCAATCATTTCGCCGTTTATCTTAATTCGCTCCCTAAAATCTTTTAAATGTGGCGAAGTGTACAGCCCTGTTTTGTATCCTGCTTTTTGCAAAACAGCTGCCAGCATATGGCTGGTGCTGCCTTTGCCATTAGTGCCTGCAATATGTACACTCTTAAATTTTGTGTGTGGATTACCAGTTGCGGCACATAATTCCACTGTATTGTGCAGGTCTTTTTTATATGCAGCTGCGCCAATGCGGCTGAACATGGGCAACTGGCTGTAGAGATAATCTAGAGTTTGCTGATACGTCATGGCTATTGCAAAACGCAAATGTAGTTAAAGATGTATAATGGTGTAAAAATGTAATCCTGTATCAATTACAGTATTGCATTTTTATATAGCGGTATCACTTTAAGCATCTGGTATTACAGGCTCTACCAGTTTTTTTAATTTTTCCAGGCTTTCCTGCCAGCCTAAATAACACATTTCGGCAGGTATTACCTCAGGTATGCCTTCTTGTACAATTTTTAACTCGGTGCCGCATAACACTTTGGTAAGCCATACCGATGTGGTCATTTCTCCTGGCAGGTTTGGGTCATCAAATGTATCGGTATACTTTATAAATTCATTGGGTGTAATTTCAAGATAGTTGCCCCCAAAAGAATGGCCGTTGCCCGTTGAAAAATTAATAAACTGCATTTTAAAACTGCCACCCACTTTAAAATCCATATGGTCAACAATACATACAAACCCATAAGGAGGCAACCAGCTTGCATGTGCTGTGGCATTGCTAAATGCTTTAAATACTTTTTCTGGCGGTGCGGTAAATACCCGGTGCAGTGTAACGCTGTTTGCTGACATAAATAAAATTTTATTATTGCTGCAAAGTAGTACTAAATTATATTTTATGGCTGTGCGTAAGCGACAATTTTACTGGCTTATTGCGACAAATGTATTTTACTTTAGTTAAGTCCGGAAGTACCCCTGCACCGCTTAATTGATAACTATTTTCATTTTTACAATTTGTATTTTTCCGTAGCTTTAAGTATGCACAACCCTGTAGCAGTTATAAAAAATTTATTGGCCAAACATAAAAGCACCCTTTTATCCAGTGCCAGCCTTGGGGTGTTATTACTGCTGCTTAAATGGATGGTGCTGCGGTATGTGATTTATAACCATTCTTTTGAAATATACATTGGTTTTATTGCGCTGTTGTTTACGGGCCTGGGCATTTGGCTTGCCCTTAAATTATCTAAGCCCAAAATTAAAACCGTGGTGGTGCAAAAAGAAGTATATGTACCCCGAGATGGCTCTTTTGTGGCCGATGCTGCACTTATTGCGCAACTGCAGCTGAGTAAACGAGAGCTGGAAATTTTGGGGTTAATGGCCCTTGGCCTGAGTAACGAGGAAATAGCGGCATCAATTTTTGTATCCCTCAGCACCGTTAAAACACATAACCAAAACCTATTTGTAAAGCTGGATGTAAAAAGGCGCATACAGGCAGTTGAAAAAGCAAAACGCCTCAATATCATTCCCTAAAACCCATACTTTGGTATTAAAAAAGGGGCAGCAACAAAAAAATGGCCGAAAGTATGAGGGCTTCTGCTGCTGTTTCAGGCATATTTGCCTTTAAAAAAACACATGAAAAAGACAATTTTAGTTAACGGGCTTATTGCCGGTGCCCTGGTGTCGGGGTTTATGTTGTACATGATTAACAACTTTAGCTACTGCTCCGGTGATGTTGATTATAACACCAGCATGTTGCTGGGTTATGCTTCGATGATTATTGCCTTTTCGCTGGTGTTTACCGGCATACGCAATTACAGAAACAACTATAATGGCGGGATAATAAGTTTTGGCAAAGCCTTTAAAGTGGGCATACTCATTGTTTTAATTGCAGCCACTGTATATGTGATAGCATGGCTGATTGCGTACTATTTTTTTATTCCTGATTTTGCAGAGCGCATGTCGGCAAAAGTGCTGGGGGAACTGAAGGCAGGTGGGGCTGCCCAAACAGCAATTGATAAACAGACAAAAGAAATGGCCGGCTTTGTACAAATGTATAAGAACCCGCTGTTTGTAATACTGATGACCTATGTGGAAATTCTACCAGTTGGGCTGTTGGTTACACTTATTAGTGCTGCAATTTTAAAACGCAAAACGGCGGTTGATTTACATGCCTAGCTTATTTTTTATGGAGCCTTTCAACTAAACAAAAAAACTGATAATGAAAAAAGTAACAGGTATAGGCGGCATTTTTTTTAAATGCAACAACCCTCAAAAATTAACAGCGTGGTACAAAACACATCTTGGGTTAGATACCAACCCATATGGTGCCAACTTTGAATGGTATGAAGGTGCAGACAATACCAAAAAAGCACAAACACAGTGGACGCCATTTGCGGAAAATACAAAATACTTTGAGCCATCAAGTAAGGACTTTATGATAAATTACCGGGTCGAAAATCTGGAAGCGTTGGTGGCGGAATTAAAGAAAGAGGGCGTAATAATTGTTGATAATATTGAGACATACGACTACGGCAAATTTGTTCATATTCTTGATGGAGAAGGCAATAAAATAGAGCTTTGGCAACCGATAGACTAATGCAGCAGATGCTGTAATTATAAACTGACACAAAAAAGCCCTTTACAATGTAAAGGGCTTTTTTGATAGCAGTAATAACTTACTTATGCTGCTCAATTTTTTTAACAAAATTTGCTTTTGGTTGTGCGCCCACTAATTTATCAACCACCTGGCCGCCTTTTACAAAAAGTATTGCAGGTATGCTGGTAATACCATAATTCATACTTACCTGTGGGTTATGGTCTACATTTACTTTACCCACTTTTACCTTGCCATCATATTCTTTGCTTAACTCTTCAATTACCGGGCCTATTGCACGGCAAGGGCCACACCATTCTGCCCAAAAATCAATTACTGATAATTTATCTGATTCCAGAACTTCTGTCTGAAAGTTTGCATCTGTTAATTCGAGTGCCATAATATTTTTGTTTTTTTATTTAAAAGAAGAGGGCAAATTTAAGCCCAAAGCTGTTAATGTGCTGTTATGACATATCCACAAGTTTATACCTGTTGTTAATTATGTAATTGCGGCAGGGGGTGTCGGGCAAATAGTCAAATTGTCAAGCTTAACTAATGCGGAGCTAATCAAACAGCAATAAAATCAAAAGGTTAACTATTAAATATCCCAGCTAACAGGGCATCACCCTGTTACCACACTCACCTCCACATCTGTATTTTCATTTAAAAACACCGCCATTTCATCGTTCATGGTAAAGCCTTTTTCTAAAGTAACCATGCTAAGGTTTATGCCTTGTCGCTGGTCCCTAATATTAAACTTCAGCTTTACGTTGCCGGGGTGTTTTTTTACATTGTTCTCAATAAAATTTATAAAGTCGCCATTTATAAACTGCGGCTGCACATCAATACTTACCTGCTTGGTAAGTGTTGTTTTAACGGTGTCTAACAAATGAATTTTAGACAGGCGGAACTCATACTGGTCGCTGTTATATCTTGGCTTAAAACCACCCTCAATTAAAATAATCACCCCTTTTTCCAGGTATTGGTTGTACCTCACATAATCTTCGCTCCATAAAAAGAATTCGGCTTTGCCGCTAAAATCTTCAATGGTAATGATACCGAAATTTTTACCTGTTTTAGTAAGCCTGTGCTGTCCATCGGTAACCAAACCTGCCACACGGAAGGAGCGGCCGGGGTTGGAGATTGTGCCAATGCTGTTTTTATATTCCACATAATCTGCCAGTGCAGTAATGTTATAATGTTTTAATTCAAATTTATAATTGTCCAGCGGGTGGCCGCTCATGTACATGCCGGTTACTTCTTTTTCAAAATCCAGCTGTTGTATTAATGGCCAGGGTTCGCAAATGGATAATTTGGGTGGTGCAATTTCCGGCATTTGTAAATCTCCAAACAACGTATTGGTGGTATTGGCGCTTTGGCTTTGAAATACGCTGCCAAATTTTGTGATTTTCTCCAGTCCGGTAATATCACCCGGTGGCTGATAAAAATATTGAGCCCGGTGAAATTCTCTAAAGCAATCAAACGCACCACTGTAAGCCAAACTCTCCAGTGATTTTTTATTAACCGATTTTTGATTAACACGTTTTGCCAAATCAAAAATGTCTTTAAATTTTCCGTGTTTGTTTCTTTCAATAATAATGTCTTCAATAGCTTTTTCACCCACACCTTTTAAACCGCTGAAGCCAAAACGTATTTCTCCTTTATCGTTTACAGCAAAGCCGTTTTGGCTTTCGTTAATATCAGGCCCCAATACTTTTAAGCCCATACGCTTGCACTCCTCCATAAAAAACGTAATCTTATCAATACTGCCGGCATGGTTTAAAACTGCCGCCATATATTCACTGGGGTAATGTGCTTTTAAATAAGCGGTTTGGTATGCTACAAATGCGTAACAGGTACTGTGAGATTTATTGAAAGCGTATTGTGCAAATGCTTCCCAGTCGGTCCAAATTTTTTCAAGTTTATCTGCCGGATGATTTTTTGCAGCAGCACCATCCATAAACTGCGCCTTCATTTTATTAAGTACAGTAATTTGCTTTTTACCCATTGCCTTACGCAGCACATCCGCATCCCCTTTACTAAAACCGGCCAGCTTTTGGCTAAGCAGCATCACTTGCTCCTGATACACCGTAATACCGTAGGTTTCTTTCAGGTGCTCTTCCATGTCGGGCAAATCGTACTGCACTTGTTTTTTACCATGCTTGCGGTCAACATAATCGGGTATGTAGCTCATTGGGCCGGGGCGGTACAGGGCATTCATGGCAATTAAATCATCAAACTTATCCGGCTTTAACTCCCGCAGGTATTTTTGCATTCCGGGGCTTTCAAACTGAAAAGTGCCGTTAGTGTCACCACGTTGATATAATTGATAAGTTTTTTCATCATCCAATGGTATAGCGTCAATTTCTATTTCCACTCCATGATTCTGTTTGATGAGGCCTAAAGCTGTTTTTAAAATGCTGAGGGTTTTTAAGCCCAAAAAATCCATTTTAATTACGCCTGCTTCTTCAATAGTATTGCCTTCAATTTGTGTTAACCACAAATCACTTTCTTTACTGGTGGCAACAGGTATCAGCTCGGTTAAATCTTTAGGCGCAATGATAATGCCTGCGGCATGTATGCCTGTGTTTCGCACACTGCCTTCTAAAATTTCTGCTTCATGCAAAATGGTACTTTGTAAACCGGTGCTATTATAAATCTCCCGCAGGCGTTTTACATTTTCTATATCTTCTGCCTGCAGGGCTTCTTTATCTTCTAAAGATTTTTCTCCATTTTTTGCTTCTTTTGTGGTAAATGGCGCATGCAGTAAACGTTTTAAATTAATGCCGGGCCGCTCCGGAACTAACTTTGATAAAGCCCTGCTGTCGGGCAATGGCAAATCCATAACACGGGCTACATCAGCAATACTGCTTTTGGCTGCCATGGTGCCGTAAGTAATAATTTGGGCCACCTGGTTTTTGCCATATTTATCTACCACATAGTTTATTACTTTTTGCCTGCCATCATCATCAAAGTCTGTATCTATATCAGGCATGCTTTTACGGTCGGGGTTCAAAAACCTTTCAAACAGTAAATTATATTTAATAGGGTCAATATTGGTAATGCCAATGCAATATGCCACCACGCTGCCCGCAGCAGAGCCACGGCCGGGGCCAACAAACACACCCATATCCCGGCCTGCTTTAATAAAATCGCTTACAATAAGGAAGTAACCGGCAAACCCCATTTGTTTAATTACGCCCAGTTCAAACTGTATGCGTTCTTCTGCTTCAGGTGTTAAAATTTTATACCGTTCCTTAGCGCCTGCCCATGTAATGCTTTCTAAATATTCATCCTGTGTTTTAAAATTTGCCGGTACCACAAAGTGCGGCAACAAAATGTCACGCTTTAAATCAAGTACATCAACCTTGTCTACTATTTCGTTGGTATTATCGATGGCTTCGGGCAGGTCTTCAAAAACCTTTGCCATTTCCTCCGTTTTTTTAAAGTAAAACTGGTCGTTAGGAAAAGCGAAGCGTTTGTTTTTCATTGACACATCATCATCACCATTGCCCTGCCATTTTTCGGTAGATTGTTTTTCGCCGGTGTTAATACACAGTAAAATATCATGTGCATTAAAATCGGTTTGATCTACATAGTGAGAGTCGTTACTGGCAATAATTTTTACATTGTATTTTTTGGCAAACTTCAGCAATATGTTATTTACCTTTTCCTGTTCTGGTATGCCATGCCGTTGCAACTCTACATAATAATCCTGCTGAAAAATATTAAGCCACCATTTAAATTCATTCTCCCCTTCTTCTTCACCTTTTTTTAAAATGGTTTGTGGTACCAGTGCACCCAAGCAGCATGTGGTTGCAATCAGGCCCTCATGATATTTATGTATAAGCTCTTTATCAATTCGGGGATATTTAGAGTACATGCCTTCTATATATCCTAAAGAAGTAAGCTTTACCAAATTTTTATACCCCACATCATTTTTAGCTAATAATATTTGATGATGGCGTGGATCTTTTTCATCCTTACTGAAGTTTTTACGGTGCCTATCTGCAGTTATGTAAAACTCACAACCCACTACAGGTTTTATTTTTAATGAACCATCGGGATTTTTATGGTTGTGGGCTTCTTTTACAAATTCAAAAGCACCAAACATATTGCCGTGGTCGCTTATGGCCAGTGCCGGCATACCATCTGCAATGGCTTTTTTATACAAGTTTTTAATGGAGGCAGCGCCATCCA
>JAGVCC010000386.1 GCA_020059395.1 Chitinophagales bacterium
ATGGATGCCGCAGGTGCATGTGGATTATCATGAGCAGGGATATAACGAACCTTATTATTTTGCACCAGCAGCAGCTCCTTTTCATGAAGTAATTACCGGTTGGCAAAGAGACTTTCAAACACAAATAGGAAAAAACAATGCTAAATATTTTGATAAAAATGGCTGGCTGTATTTTACTAAAGAGCGGTTCGATTTATTTTATCCCAGCTATGGCGATACTTACCCCACTTACAATGGCTCCGTTGGTATGACGTATGAGCAGGGCGGCCACAGCCGTGGTGGCCTTGCGGTACAAACAGACGAAGGTGAAGTGCTGACATTGAAAGACCGCTTAATGCATCACACCACTACAGGTTTAAGCACTGTGGAAATAACATCAACCAATGCGGCAAAAGTTATTGGGGAGTATAAAAAATATTTTGACAATGCTAAGGCAGGCATTGGCAGCCAGTATAAATCGTATTTGCTAACATCAAATGATAAAGCAAGAATAACAGGAATAATAAATCTGCTGGATGCGAATGATATTAAATATGGCTTTGTAACAGATGCTGCAAAACTGCAGGGCTATAATTATTACAGCCGTAAAATTGAAGCGGTTGAAAAATTTGAATTCACTATTGCAATAAATGCCAATCAGCCTAAAAGTTTATTAGCAAAAGTTTTGCTGGAGCCAGTTGGAAAATTGGAAGACAGTGCCACTTATGATATTACTGCATGGAGTATTCCATATGCTTTTGGTGTAAATGCGTATGTGCTTAATAATTATTTGCCATTGGCGAAAGATGTGGCTGTTGATATGCCCGCTTTTCAAGAAAATAGCTACGGTGCAGTATTGCCCTATAATGCGGTTGCCAGTGCTGTTACACTTGCAAAGCTGCTTAATAATAATGTGGGTGTAAGAGTAAATGAAAAAGATATTACTTATAACGGAAAAAAAATACGCAAGGGTTCTTTAATTATTTTAAAAAGAGATAACACTACCAACTGGAAGCAAGTGGTAAAAATGATTAATGAAACAAACGAAACTGTAACAACGCTTGCTGGTGGTTTTATGGATGCCGGGCCAGATATGGGCAGCCCTGACATTTTAAAGTTAGCTGCACCCCGTGTGGCATTGGTAACCGGTAACGATGTAAACCCAAATGCTGCTGGTGAAATATGGCATTTGTTTGAGCAGCAGGTAAAATATCCTATAACATTGTTGAATGGAAACAGACTGCGGGCAGGCTCATTAAAATCGTTTGATGTATTGATTTTACCAGATGGAGATTATAGTTTTATTAGCGATAAAAAAACAAGCGATGATATAAAAGCATGGGTGCGAAGCGGCGGTCGCATTATTGCGCTGGAAAGTGCGGTGTCACAATTTGCTGATGCAGAATGGGGTATTAAAATTAAAAAAGAGGATGAGGATAAAAAGGAAGATAAAAAAGCAGATTATTCGCTGTTGCGTAAATATGGTGACAGAGAACGTGACGATTTAGTTAACAGCATACCCGGTGCTATTTATAAAGTGGAAATGGATGACACCCATCCGCTGGCATTTGGTATTGGCAGCACATTTTATACACTAAAACAAAACAGCACTGTATTAGAATTTTTAAAAGATGGCTGGAATGTGGGTGTGATTAAAAAAGAAAATAAGGTGGCTGGTTTTGCAGGTGTAACTGTAAGCAGTAAAATAAAAGACGGAACCATTTTCGCAGTGCAGGATATGGGGCGTGGTAAAATTATTTATATGACGGATGATCCGGTATTCCGTAATTTTTGGGAGAACGGAAAACTGCTGCTGCTGAATGCAGTTTTTATAGTGGGCAATGAGCCGGTGCGGTTGTAGGCTCTTTAACGCAAAGAAAATGAGTAGCTGAGTTTTCGCAGAGATTCTCTGCGAAAACTCCTTTTCTCTGGTTCTCTGCGATGAAAAAAAATATAAAAGTTATACACTGCTTATAAAATATTAATTGATTTAAAATGAATTTCAGGAAAGCAACATTTTTTTTACTTTTCACTTTTTACTTTTTAGTTGGTAAAGCACAAACTCCAAAGTCATACACTTCATCAGAAATATTACAACAAATAAAAAAACTGAATGTGCTTGGCTCGGTGTTATACATTGCAGCGCACCCCGATGATGAGAACACAAGGTTACTGGCTTATTTGGCCAACGAAAAATTATACCGCACCGGTTATTTAAGCTTAACCCGTGGCGATGGCGGACAAAATTTAATTGGCGATGAACAGGGGGTTGATTTAGGATTGATACGCACACAGGAGTTGCTGGCTGCAAGACGGGTAGATGGTGCTGAACAATTTTTTAGCCGTGCCTTTGACTTTGGCTACAGCAAAAGCCCCGAAGAAGCCATGAAAATTTGGGGCCATGATAAAATACTGAGTGATGTGGTATGGGTGATAAGAAAATTTAAACCTGATGTAATCATTACCCGTTTTCCTACAACTGGCGAGGGCGGGCATGGGCATCACACCGCATCTGGTATTTTAGCAGAAGAAGCATTTGATGCTGCAGCAGACAGTACTAAATTTCCTGAACAGTTAAAGTATGTAAGCACCTGGCAAGCCAAACGTTTGCTTTGGAACACTTTTAATTTTGGCGGCAATAATACACAACGAGCCGACCAATTTAAATTAGATGTGGGCATGTATAATCCGCTGTTGGGAAAAAGCTATGGCGAAATTGCAGCCGCCAGCCGCAGCCAGCATAAAAGTCAGGGTTTTGGTGTGCCGGCTCAAAGAGGGGAGTCGCTGGAGTATTTTAAAACTATAAAAGGAACGGCGCCGGTTAATGATTTGTTTGATGATATTTTACCAAGTTGGAACAGGATTGACAGCAAACAATACGGTGCTAAATACCCAGGTTATTTCAAACAGGAAATTGGTGACATAGCCAACTCATTCAATGCACAAAAGCCGCAGGATGTTTTGCCACGGTTAGTACAATTACACACTGATTTAAGTTTGGTAAACGATAATTATTGGCGCAGTCAAAAACTTAAAGAGCTGGAGTTAATAATTGAACAATGCAGCGGACTGTTTATGGATGCTACTGCAAATACACAATATGCCGTACAGGGAGATACTTTAAAAGTAAACCTTGTAGTAAACAACCGCAGCGGTGCAAACATACACAGTGCCGATGCACAAATTGATACAACATATGTGATTTTTGACCAGCTGCAAAAAAATAAAAATGCTGCAAAAACTTACAGTTGGTTTATTGAGCCTAATGCAAAACTATCTCAACCTTACTGGCTTGAAAATGAAATGAACCACGGCAGCTTTAACGTAACCGAACAACCATTAATTGGTAAAGCAGAAAGCGATCCATTGAGTGTTGCATTCAGTATGATGATAGAAGGGAAGGAGTTTACTTTTGTAAAACCAGTGCGGTATAAATTTACTGATCCTGTGAAGGGGGAGATTTATGAGCCGGTGAGTGTGGTGCCTCCTGTTACTATTACTCCAAAATCATCTGTTGTTATTTCTACAGCAGCTAAAAGTACCACTGTAGAAGTGGCGGCTTTAAGGGATATTACCCTGCACAATCCTTTACTGATTTCAAGCATACCCTCAATAAAAAACAATATAATAATTGACGAAAATATTGGAATGAATGGCAATGTAGTTCTTACAAAGGGGCAGAAGAGAACATTTACAGTATTTCCTTTAGCCAATAAATCAGCAATAATTGCAGGTGCTCAAGAAAATACAATAGGGTATAATCAACAACTACGAACAATTAATTACGACCACATACCTGCAATAAATTATTTTAAAAAAGCAAAAATTGAGTATAAAATTTTAGATGTAAAGACTGAAGGTACTATTGCTGGCTACATACCCGGCGCCGGCGACAAAATACCCGAAGCCTTAGAGCAAATGGGTTACAAAGTGGTAACACTTAAAGAAAGTGATATTAATGCAGAAAATCTAAAACAGTTTGACGTTATTATTACCGGTGTACGTGCCTATAACACCAATGAGTGGATGAATAATGTGTATGATGTATTGATGCAGTATGTAAAAGAAGGTGGTGTATTAGTTTCTCAATATAATACAAGCAACCAGATTGGGCCGGTAAGGGCTAAAATTGCGCCTTATACTTTTACAATTACCAGAAACAGAATTACCGACGAGGAAGCGAAAGTTAACTTCCTGTTGCCTCAACACCCGGTATTAAACTATCCTAATAAAATTACCGGTAAAGATTTTGAAGGCTGGATACAGGAACGCAGTATTTATAATGCAGAAAATACAGATACAGCCTACAAAAAAATATTCAGCATGAAAGATCCTGGCGAAAAAGAGCAGGAGGGTAGTTTAATTATTGCTAATTACGGGCAGGGAAGATTTGTATACACTGGGTTGGTTTTCTTTAGAGAACTTCCTGCAGGTGTGCCCGGCGCTTATCGTTTGTTTGCTAACATTATTGCTAATAAACGGCAGGCAAATAATGCCCCTAAAAAGAATGACACTAAAAATTTGAAAATAAAAGTACCGAGTAAATTTAATGGGAAGGGAGCGAAGGGGTAAAAGAGCCCCCTCCGCCCCCTTCCCGAAAAATCGGGATGTTCCAAAATGGGGAACCAGCGAAGATTGAAATTTGTATTTAGCCCTGAAGGGGCGTTATGTTATTAACCGGGGGTGAAGCCCTCGGTATTGGATAAAATGTTTATCAAGCCCTGAAGGGGCTTAATATTTTTTGTGCATAACATAATTAATGCTGAATAAAGATTTAAATGTACAAGAGTGCGACGCCAATGAAGCTGAACAAAGTTTAAATGTTTGTTACAAAAAGGGAAATGTAAAAAATTAAACTGTTTCAAATAAATATATTAGGTACTACTTTTTTAATTACTAACTTATTGTAGTGAGTTTTATTGACTGGACCATACTGATTGTTTGCTTAGCCGGAATTATTATTTACGGCGTGTATAAAAGCCATACTACAAAAAATATTGACGGCTACTTTTTAAGCAACCGTAATATGCCTTGGTATTTATTGCTGCTGGGTATTATGGGCACGCAGGCAAGCGCTATTACTTTTCTTACCGGTCCTGGGCAGGCTTATACAGATGGTATGCGGTTTGTACAATACTACTTTGGTTTGCCCTTAGCCATGCTGGTGATTGCATTTGTTTTTGTGCCTGTATTTAGAAAACTAAATGTGGTTACGGCTTACGAATTTTTAGAGCATCGTTTTAACAGCCAAACACGTACACTTACCTCTGTGCTTTTTTTAGTAAGCCGTGGTTTAAGCACAGGCATAAGTGTATATGCACCTTCAATTGTGTTGAGCACTTTGCTGGGCTGGAATATTTATGTTACCAATATTATTATGGGTGGCTTTTTAATTATTTACACATTAACCGGTGGCGCAAAAGCGGTGGCGCATACGCAAAAAATACAAATGTTACTGGTGTTTATTACACTGGGACTTACTTTGTATTTTATTATTCAGGCATTGCCCGATAAAAGTTTTGCCAACGCAATAAACACAGGTAGTATGGCCGGTAAAATGAATGTAATTACAACCGGCTTTACCGAAAAAGGATTTGACTGGAAAGACCGGTATAATATCTTCAGCGGTATTATCGGTGGCTTTTTTTTAGCACTTAGTTATTTTGGTACCGATCATAGTCAGGTGGGCCGGTACATTACCGGTAAAAATGAAAAAGAAACAAGGACAGGTTTATTGCTGAACGGTTTAATAAAAGTACCCATGCAGTTTTTTATTTTGCTGCTGGGGGTTTTAGTATTTGCTTTTTATGTAAACACAAAAGCACCTGTTTACAGCAACACCCGTTTGCAGGAAAAGGCCATGCAGACAAAATTTGCTGCATCATTAAAAAATATTGAAACGGCCTATAATGATGCGGTTAATACCGCCGATTATAAAGAAGCCGCCAATGCCAGTAAACTTTATATAAACACTATGGCTGATGCTTTGCCGGGTGAAGATGTAAAACAGACCAATTTTATTTTTCTGCAGTATGTAATGGCCAATTTACCCAAAGGCTTGATAGGTTTAATTGTGGCTATTTTATTTTTATCTGCTTGGGGCAGTATTGCTGCGGCGCTCAATTCGCTGGCGGCCTGTTCGGTGGTTGACATACATAAAAAGTATTTTAATAAAAACAGCACCGGCGAAGAGGATTATAAAATTTCGAAGTGGTATACACTTGGCTGGGGTTTGTTTTGTATTGTAATGAGCATGTTTGCAACAAACCTTGGCAACAGTTTAATAGAAGTGGTAAATATTATTGGCTCCATTTTTTATGGAGTAATACTTGGTGTTTTTTTAGTAGCTTTTTTTGTAAAGCATGTAAAAGGCAAAGCAGTTTTTATTGCCACAATTATTTCGCAACTATTGGTTATAGTAATTTATAAACTGGATGTTATTTCTTTTTTGTGGCTGAACGTTATTGGTGCGCTGCTGGTGGTTTTGCTAAGCGTAATACTGCAACCGTTGCTGCAAAAAAAAGCGCCGTAAAAACAGCGCTTTCTTAAATGACTTCATCTTATTTCTTCCAGCTTCCAGCTCCCAGCTTCATTCTCCCTTCTTCCTCACAACTTCTTCAATAGTTCCTGATTCATTTTTATATAGTCGTTGTTATTTGCTTCTTTACTCAGGTCAAGACTTTTTAATGCGCTCACTTTTGCGCCGACCTTATCACCCATTTCCTGTTGAATTTTTGCCTTGTACAGCCACATCCAAAAAGCCTGGTCGTTTTCCTGGAGGGCTTTGGTAATATATTCTAATGCTTTGTTTTGATTATTTTCGTACTCATTATAAAATTGTGCCGCCTGCCAGTAAGGTTTTTTGTCTCCCTGCAAAGCGGTTTCAATTTGTTTCCTCAAGCGGTCTTTAATGTTGGTGGTAATGGGTATGGTTACAATAGTTTTGTCCCAAATAATTTCAAGTCCGCAGCTTTCATTTTTAATATCTGTAAACTGCATAGTAAAACTTTCGGCTCTGTTCTTTGCTTTTAAGGGAATCACCTTAAAACGTACAACATCATCAGTTTCGTTATAGCCGTCCACTCCCCAGTTATTGATGCCTTTGTTTAAAATAATTTCCCAGCTGTCAACACCCGGTATGGTGTACAAGGCATAAGTGCCGGTGTCAATTTTTTTGCCGGCAAGTTCTACAGCATCTGTAAATTTTAATGTGGTGGCGCTGTTGGCACCGGTACGCCATAATTTATTATAAGGCACAAGGTCGCCATAAATTTTACGGCCTTTAGCATTTGGGCGGCTGTATGTTAATTCTATAGTACCCATACCAAACTCCTGTTTAATAGTTTGTGTGGTACTTGGCTGTGGCATGCGTACCTGCGCATTGGCCGAAAAGGTAAAACGTGTAAGAATAAATAATGCAAACGTTAGTCTTGTCATAAAAAAATTTTAATACACAAAACTAACGTAACTATGTTACATGAAACTAAAGAAGCTGTGGTAAAATAATAATAACTAAAACTGTACTGTAATTTTCCCTTTGGCTTTTTTGCCTTTTTTTACTTTCCACTGCGGACCCTGCTGCAGCAGTTTTATAGCAGCTTCATCACAATTGCTGCAAAGCGATTTATCAACTTTAATATTGGTAATAGCGCCATTGGCTTTTACATCAAACGAAATTTCCACCTGCCCATGAATATTATTTTTAAGAATATCGTCCGGTATGTCAATGTTATTGTCAACATAGCGGTTATAATTATCCCAGCCATCGGCAGGCTCCGCATTCATGACACTGTCTTTAATTAAAGCGGTTCGGCGTAAAGCTTTGCTTTTTACGGCACCACTTGTTGTAACTACTGTTTTATCGGTAAATGCGCTATTGTCTTCTGTAAGTATAATGCGGTTTTGCTGCACACTGCTTCTCAGGTGTACTGTTTGTGGTTTAAATCCGGCAGCTTTTACTTCAACTGTAAGCAACGAGTCGTTAGACAGTAATCTGAAATTACCCCTAACATCTGCATATGTACCAAAGTCTTCTTTCTTAACACTTACATTCGCAAAAGATAATGGTGTATTGTCCACACTAAAAACCTGAGCCGCAAACAGGTTGTTTAAAGGGGCTTCCTGTCTGCCAATATTATCAGCCTCGTTTTTTTGTTCTTTTTTGAATAAGTCAGTCTGGTTGCGGTTTTGTTTTGCAAACCCTTCTTGCGCATTATTGTAATTACTATTATTATTTTGCTGTGGCAACGCATTCGCTGTTGCAGGTGCAGCTGCTTTTTCCTCCAGCTGTTCAGCCTCGGAAGCCTTGGCCACATCTGCACTTTTTGCAACCGGTACAGCAGCTGTGGCAGCAGGCTTGTAAACAAAACTGCTGTCGGTGGTTTGGGTTAACTGTCCTCGGGTTACATCTTTAATTATTGTAGGGGTTTGTTTGTTGGTGGTTTGTTTAACCGCATTATCTGCAATTATTAAATTGCCAGTAGTTGCTGCATCTGCTTCCACGTCTTCATTAGCGGTTGTTGCGGCAGCAGAATCTGC
>JAGVCC010000421.1 GCA_020059395.1 Chitinophagales bacterium
AACTATCACCTATTTTCTTTTATTTGCTGCTGTCTGAATTTTTCAAAAAAGCCTTTAGCAAATTTTTTAAAATCATCAGTCATTTCCTGCTGGTGAGTGGCCCGGTTAAAAGTATCGGCCATGCCCATCATCATCTGATAATAAAAATCGGCCATTTCATCCACCATCATGTCTTTTGTCCAAAGGTCAATACGCATGGCAGTTTTATCGGCACCATCCCAAAGGGCAATGCACATGGCTTTTGCTTTTTGAGCCATATCTGCACTGCTGTCGCTGGCGCTCCAGTTTATTTGTTGGGGTACTTTGTCTGCATCTAATAATACATCAATTGTTATGGTAGATTTATGCATGATTTTTTTTACTTTAGGTGTTTTTTGCAAAGTTAACTGTTTGGCAAAAAATATGGCTTGTTTAACTGTTGTGCTGTATTAATTGCCCTAGCTGCGCTGCTTGTGTTTGTAAATTAAACTTGTTTGCCTGGTCCCTGCTTTTTGCAATAAGCAGGTTGCGGCGGTCTTCGTTGGTAAACAGCAGCATCATTTTGGCAGCAATGTCATTGTAATCATCAGCATGGCAATACACGGCAGCTTCGCCGCAAATTTCTGGCAACACTGTATTGTTTGCAGCAACTATTGCGGTATGGCATTGCAGTGCCTGTAATAATGTTACACCGGCAGCATCATAATTAACCGGGTATACCACGGCATATGCCGCAGCGGTTATCTGCCAAATTTCGTCTTCATGTAAATGATCGGCCACCACTACACTGGTTTTAAATTTATAAACCGACAGGCTTTTTATAAAACTAGCATCAGCATCTGTTGTTGATGCCAGCACCAGCATCATATTGCTTTTTTGGCGCTGTTTAAAAAAAGTAAATGCTTTTAAAAGGTTTATAAGGTTTTGCTGTGTGCTTAAAATGCCGGTATATAAAAAATATTCTTTACCGCCGGTTAAACGGTCTTTCATGCTTTCTTTCTGGTTCCAGTGTGCAAATGGTTTATATGCAGCTGTTGCAGCAGCGTATACCACTGTTATTTTTTCTGCAGCAATTGCATACTGCTGTGTAAAAGTATTTTTTAAAAATTGAGAGGAGGCTGCAACTGCAACTGCTTTTTGTAAAAAACTACCGGTGTTTTTTTTGTAAAAGCGCAGCCACCTTGTTGTATAAAACAGTGGATGGGTTAAAAAAGCGGCATCATCTGCAAACAGCACTTGCGGCAGTTTACAGCGCAGGCTGCAACAATTATAACCAACAACAATAGCAGCTTTATGTTTTTTTAGTAAAGCAGGCAGCTGGTAATTTAACCAGTATGTAAACGCCAAAGGCGATTTAATTTTTTTACAAGTATGTAAAAAACTGCAGTTAGCCCCCGATTGTTCCGTTTTACTAAAGCCTATAAAAATAAACTGGTGCTGTGGTTGCTGCGCTGCAATTATTAAAAAAGCTTGTTCCAAAAAATAAGGTGCTGCAGGTTTAAAGGCGGGGGCAACAGCATTAACTGCAATAATCATTTAGTCTGGTTATTTTGTATTGTTAATGCTTGATGAAACAACATAAAACTATTTATGCCTTTATTGTTTGAATGGATATTTTTCAATGGCTTACTTAAGCACTTTCAGTTTAACCGTTTCAATACGGGTATCGGTAACATTTAAAATATCAAACTCGTAGTTGCCAATAATAATGCGTTCTTTCTGTTTGGGTATGGCTTCGTTTTGCTGAATGATATACCCAGAAAGTGTTTCTGCATTTGCTGCATCAGCAAATGCAAGATCATATTTTTCTGTAATGGCATCCAGCTCTAAACGGCCACTAAAAATAAATTCGTGTGTGGCCAGTTGCTTGTCAACAAACTCTTCTGTATCGTACTCATCTTTAATATCGCCAAAAATTTCTTCAAGTAAATCTTCCATAGTTACAATGCCGGCAGTACCGCCAAATTCATCTATCACCCAGGCAATGCTTTTACGCTCTTTACTGAATTTATTCATCAAATCGGTGGCGCTCATACTTTCTGGCACAGTGGGTATGGGCAGCAATACCTCTTTAACTGTGGCCGGATTTTTAAATAAATCTAACTGATGTATATAGCCAGTAATATTATCAATATTGTTTTCATACACCACTAACTTACTAAGCTTTGTATTTATGAATTTCTCTTTAACAGCAGCAACCGATGTATTGCTTTCAATACCTTCAATTTCTTTACGTGGTATCAGGCATTCCCTCAACTTCACTTCGCTTAACGACAATGCGTTTTCAAAAAGCTCTTTATTTATTTCGCTGGTATCTTCTTCCTCGTAGTGTTTTGTTTGCTGGATAAAATTTTCCAGATCTATTTTACTGAAAACGTCTTTCTTTTCGTGCAGTTTTACATCAAAGAGTACTTTTAGCATCCACTCTGCAATATTTACAAAAAATGCAGCAATGCCCGACAACAGCCAGTAAAAAAAATTAACTACATAACTTATTATGCCGTTGCCAAGCACCTCATTATTTCTTGCACGGAAGATGGCTTTAAAAGTAAACTCTACAAATAATAAAATAAGTGTTGACAGTACCGTTTCTACAAACAGTTTTATATACTCAACAGAGCCGCTTACAGATTTTGGCAATTGCAGCCGTATCCACTCCCACACAGGCGAAAGCATACCGCCAATTAATAAACCATATATCACCAGTACAATGTTTACCCCCACCAGCGTCATACCTATAAAACGGGCAGGCTTATCTGCATAACCGCCCCAGGTTTTACCGGCGTGGGTGCCCTGTTTGCGGTTAAGCTCAAGCGATAATTTATTGGCTGATACAAATGCTATTTCTATACCGGAAAAAAAACCGATAAGCAGCAGTGATGCAATAATGGCTATAAGTGCCGTCCATTCCATATTATAAATGTAGTGAAAAAGCTTTGTTTTGGAAGAGGTGACACCTTTTTAAAAGGTGTCACCTCTGTGTACTAGAGGCCAATAAAGCCAAGTAAAATCAATTCTGCTTCAATACAGGCTTTTTCTAAATCGTCGTTTACAATTATTTTATTAAAGTGTTCTTTAAAACTCAGCTCATACGATGCTTTGTTAACACGGGCTGCCAGCGATTCTTCCGTTTCTGTGCCGCGGCTTTGGAGCCTTTTTTTTAATTCATCAACCGAAGGCGGCTCAATAAAAAGGCTTAATGATGTTTGGGGATATTGCTGCTGTACATGTATAGCGCCTTTTACATCAATATCCAGCACAGGTATTTTGTTAAGGCTCCAAATGCGCTGCAATTCTTCTTTTAATGTGCCGTAATATTTACCTTCATACACCATTTCCCATTCCACAAAGGCATTTTCCTGTATTTTTTGTTTAAAGGTATCCTCACTTATAAAATGATAATCCACGCCGTCTTTTTCGGTGCCACGGGCCTTACGTGTGGCGGCACTTACCGAAAAAGCCAGCTGCGGAAAACGCTGCATTAAATGTTTGGTGATGGATGTTTTGCCGGCACCGGAGGGTGCAGTAATAATGAGTATTTTATTTTGGGGAGATAGCATGTGCAAAGAAAAGAAATAATAAGGTTCAATGCACAGGGTTTAAAACTCTACGTTAAAAAGTTATTTCTTATGTGTTGATTTCTCTTATCAATAGGAAATATAGCAACTGAGGATAAATTTAAGAAGTGTTCTTATTTTACACTTACATATTTTGCAAGCTTTATGCCTTTACCTAGTTCGGTTCTGTAAGTTGAATGAATACCAGATGCTTCAATAATTTGTGAAATATTTGATTGCTTAATCTCGTCGAAGTACTTGATGCCAAATAAATGAATCATTGTTACTTTTTCAGTTTTCGGAGCGTTTTCATATGAATCTTTCAAAAGCTTGCCAAGTTGTGAAGCGTCCATAAATGAATAGTTTAGTTAGTTGTTTCTATCTTGTGAACAAAGAGTTTTGAAGGAGTATCATCAAAATGAATATGATGACTCGGCGCATTTTTAAACCAAGCGTAACTTCCCCATGCAATTTCCTCATTGAAATTTTTCATCTCACTCCTGTCATTAAACAAGTTTACAAAATATATATTTTTATTAGAAAAGCATTCTTTTAAGTTAAGTGACTGTTTTATTTCTTTAGTAATTAAACCAGTTTTAGAGGTATCGGCGAGGATAAATAAGGAATCCAGAGTCTGGTAAAATGAAAGGTTCTCGTTGTCTGAAATTTTGACAGCCTTGGCGTCAGGAGCAAAATAGTTAAGGAATATTGATTCCATATTTTTTTGTTTAATTAAACAATTCAAAAATAACAAAAAGTAAGCACCTGAAAACAAACTTTAATGCGGCTTAAAGTGCAGCACAACAGGCAGGTTGGTTGTTTGGCCATTTAAAACCAGTTCCTGCTTTGTTAAACTTTTAATTGTATAACTATTGCTATTACCTTTAGTGGAGGTAAGTATTAAAAACTGTGAATCATCTGTAATTGTATAAGTGCCCTGCGCTGTAACTATACCTGCTGTGCTGCATTGATAGCTGTTATCATCATTAAACTGCCAGCTTAGCTGTTGCAGGGCCGTTTCCAGTTTTGCAGTAACCAGCGAATCTTCTTTACTAAGGAAATTTTTATTAACAGGTGCTAGGTTTTCTACTTGTACACAGTCCCATTTTTTTACCAATAACGCTTTTGTTTTGTTTTGGCAAGACGTAAGCAACAACACAAAAAACAAAAGGAAAAAAGCGAAATAATTACACGGCAGCTTTAAAAACATAATTATACTCTTTTAATATCCGCACCCAAAGCCCGTAACCTGTCATCAATATTTTGATAGCCACGGTCTATTTGCTCAATATTTTGAATGGTACTTTTGCCTTGTGCACTTAAAGCCGCTATAAGCAATGCCACGCCTGCACGTATATCAGGACTGCTCATGGTAATGCCCCGTAATTTTTGTTCTCTTTCAAGCCCAATAACCACGGCACGGTGAGGATCGCATAAAATAATTTGTGCGCCCATGTCAATCAGTTTATCAGTAAAAAACAAACGGCTTTCAAACATTTTTTGATGAATTAGTACACTGCCCCTTGCTTGTATGGCGGTAACTAAAACTATGCTTAATAAATCTGGTGTAAAGCCCGGCCATGGATGATCGTAAATAGTAAGTACGCCGCCATCCATAAATTTTTGTATTTCATAAATTTCCTGACTGGGTATATGGATATCATCCCCAATAAAATTCATTTGTATGCCCAGCAGTTTAAATTTATCAGGAATTACACCCAGGTGCTGAATGCCAGCGTTTTTAATGGTTATATCACTTTGCGTCATGGCAGCCAGGCCAATAAAACTGCCCACTTCAATCATGTCGGGCAAAATGGTGTGGGTGGTGCCGTTTAATTTTTCCACGCCCTCTACAATAAGCAGGTTGCTGCCAAGGCCGCTTATTTTTCCGCCCATGGCATTTATCATGCGGCAAAGCTGCTGCAGGTATGGTTCGCAGGCAGCATTGTAAATATGTGTAACACCATTGGCCAATGCAGCAGCCATAACAATGTTGGCGGTGCCGGTTACACTCGGCTCATCCAAAAGCATGCTGGTACCTTTAAGCTCCGCTGCGTTTAAATGAAAAAATCCGTCTTCATGATAAGAAAAACGGGCACCCAGTTTTTCAAAACCAATAATGTGCGTATCTAAACGGCGGCGGCCAATTTTATCGCCACCGGGCTTGGGAATGTATGCTTTTTTAAAGCGTGCCAGCATGGGGCCGGCCAGCATTACACTGCCACGCAGCTTACCACTTTTTTTATGGTAGGCTTCGCTGTGCAGGTATTCCACATCCACATTATCTGCTTTAAAAGTGCAGGTATCACGGCTAATGCGGTTAATTTTTACATTCATGTCTGCCAGTAAATCTATCAGCAGGTTTACATCTATAATATCGGGAATGTTTTTAATGGTAACCTCTCCTGCTGTTAGCAACACAGCAGAAATAATTTGCAACGCTTCGTTTTTGGCACCCTGTGGCGTAATTGTGCCGTGTAATTTTTTTCCGCCACGTACTTCAAATGACTGCATGAAGGCAAGAATAGTTAATTAGTGAATATGATAAAAAATTAACTGTTACGATGTTTTATTGCACCGTGCAGTTAAATTTTTAAATGCTGATGGCTGCAAGGTAAAAATAAAAAAGGCTGAAAAACTTCAACCTTTATAATCTTTTTAAATGCAATAAGCATGATTAATACCTTTTCTTAAAATTGCGGTTGTTATTATTGCGTCCGCCACCACCACCGCCGTTGCGGTTGTTGTTATTGCGTCCGCCACCACCGCCACCATTGTTATTATTTCTGCCACCAAAATTTTTACGGTAGTTGTTATTACGTCCGCCGCCATAATCATCAGTATTGCGGTTATCTGTACGGTGTTTTACAAAGGGGCGGTTATTAAATTCCAGCTGCCCTTCTGTAATTTCTGTTAATTCGGTTTGTATATTATCATCATGCACCAGCTCTTTATGCCAGTTGCTGTAAGTAAGCTTCATGTAATAAGCAATGGCATTGGCAAAACCCTGACGTTTTTCGGGGTTTTCCTCTTGCAATGCTTTGTCAATCACCACTTCAATATTTTTGCCCAAATGATTAAACTTAGGGTATCTTTTAGGATAGCCCATATGCTCTGGCTTTGCTTTTAATGTTTCTCTTGATGGCAGGGGGTAGGGGCTGTCAACATCCAGGGTAAAATCGCTTATTAAAAAAAGATGATCCCATAGTTTATGCCTGAAATCTTCTACGTTTTTAAGGTGCGGATTTAAAAAGCCCATTAATTCAATTACAGCGTATGCATTTTTTTGGCGCTCTTCCCTGTTTTGGATAGATAAAAGAAATTCCACCATTTTTTGAATATGACGGCCATATTCTTTCATAATAAGATGGTTGCGACCGGTATTGTATTCCATAAAAACTTTTTGTAAAAATTGTAAAGGCTGCAGTAAAAAGCGCCGTTTTAATTTATATAAACTTGTACTGGATTAAATTACTATCTGCTTTAGCGTTACAAATATAGGGTATTAATTTGGCGCAACAAACAGGGCGGGTGCATTTAAAATTGTCGCTTCATTTATTAGAGGTGACACCTCTTTGAAAGTTATTTCTAACTTAAAAGTCTAGTATGAGAGGCGTCACCTCTTGCGACAATTTTAAATGCACCCAAAAAAGAGCCTGTAATTCTTGCCGGAGGCAATAAAAGCCAGTATGAGGTCTCTGGACCTCATACTTCCAGCTATACCTTAACAGCTTTGCCAAACTTTGCCTTAAAGTAAACAAAGGCAATAATAGCCCCAAGGGTATTGGCTATCAGGTCTACCACATCATAACTACGCATGGGTATAAAATATTTTTGAATAAGCTCTGCCGCCAGGCCCCATAATGCTGTGGCAATGGCTACTTTAATAAACCAATGCTTTTTATTTTGTACCGGTAAAGGGCTAAGTGCCACCGGCAGCATCCACAAAACCGCCAGCACGCCAAATAAAAAAGTGTGTATCAGCTTATCAAAACTTATTTGCTCAAACCAAGCCCCAAATTTTGGCAACTGTTTACCCGGTATGCTAATGGCAATAAGGGTAAGAAAAAACCAGGCAATGCCTGGCAGGTATTTTTTAAGGCCGTCTTTTTTAAAAACGGCCAGTATTTGTTTTTTCATATTACGATACTAAAGCACCGTATGCTTCTGCACTCATAAGTGCTTCCACATCGGCGGTATTGTCAACTGTCATTTTAATCATCCAGCCTTGCCCATAAGGATCGCTGTTAACCAGCTCCGGCTGTGCTTCCAGCCCGGCGTTTACTTCAGTAATAGTGCCACTAACGGGTAAAAACAAATCGCTTACTGTTTTAACGGCTTCCACAGTGCCAAAAACTTCTTCGGCAGCAAGGGCTTTGCCTTTTGTGCTTATATCAACATAAACAATATCACCCAGTTCGCTTTGTGCAAACTCAGTAATACCTATTGTGGCAGTGTTGCCCTCTAAAGAAATCCACTCGTGGTCTTTTGTGTAACGCAGGTTGGCTGGAAAATTCATTGTAGTGTTTAGTTATAGTGTTTACAATATGCGGTGCAAATTAAAGTTTTTTAGCTGTTGCAGCAATGGTTACTTTATAATCTCAATCTTCATCCTTACATCTGTTAGTGGCCTGTCGCCGGGGGCGGTGGGTGCTGCAGCAATTTTATCAATTACTTCCATACCTTTTTCTATTTCGCCAAAAACGGTGTAATTCATATCCAAAAACGGAGTGCCCCCGATGGTTTTATAAATTTTACGCTGTTCTTCCGTGTAAGAAAATTCGGGCATACTGCCACGTATGCCACACTCAACCTGGTTAAGTTCAGCATCTGTTGCCGGTTTGCCTTGTACCAAATAAAACTGACAGGCACTGCTGGCTTTTTCTGGGTTACCATCTCTTGCTGCTGCCAGTACTCCTTTTTTGTGTATTAATGTAGGGTTAAACTCTGCCGGAATACGGGTTAAGTCTGCACCACCCATGCCCAGCTGTGCTCCGGCTTCTGCATTTTTACTTAAAGGGTCGCCACCCTGCACCATAAACCCTTTTATAATACGGTGAAACAGCAGGCTGTCGAAAAAGCGCTGGTTTACCAGTTTTAAAAAATTATCTCGGTGTTGCGGCGTAGCATCGTACAACCTTACGATAACGACACCCATATTGGTGGTTATTTTTACACGGCTGCCGGTTGCTTTTACAACCGGTGGGCCAGCTTTTGCAACTGGTTTTGGTGCTGGCTTTTTAACCTGTGCGGTAACAGCGGCAGCTAAACACAAACTAAGGCTTAAAACAAAAAACTTCTTTACACTCATCATAATAAAAAGGGGGTTAAATAAAATTTTGTTGTTGAAAATATAGGAGAATATGGTCTTTTAAAAAATTTTCCTGGTCTTTCATAAAAATATCCGGCAAGGGCAGCAGTTGTTTAAAATGCGGCCAGCTTTCTTCATCATGTCCTTCTAAAATATAATAGCCGCTTGGGCTTAAAACGGTACATACTGCAATATGCATTAAATCCTGCTTTTGCTCCTTAGTAAACTGTTGCGGCCCGGCACCAAACTCCTGCACGCCAATGAGCAGCAATATGCCGTCCATATCGGGCTTAATGCCAAATTGTTCTTTTAATTTAATACGCAGTTTAAGCCAGCGTACCTGCAAATCTTCTGTAAGGTGCTGCATAGGTGCAAATGTAATACTAAAGTAAATGTATATCATTTGCCTGCCGGTATATAAGTAAAATGGTTTTATTTGTTATGGTAAATTGTCAGCCTTTGCGCCCGTGTAAAAAGTTGTTCAATATACCAGCCGTCATCAGTTTAAATTGAAGTAAATTGCGCACTAAATTTTTTGTATGAAGCGATTATTATTGGCTGTTTTATTTACAGCAACCGCATTTACTTCTTTTGCCCAGGCAAAACCTCTTGAAGATTCTGTAATGAATTTAATGAACGCAGAGATTTGCGAAGAGCTTGGAAAAATGCCGGCCTCGGATTTTACAGCCGAAAATTTTCAAATGAAGGTGGGTATGCAAATGATGGGGGTTTTTCAAAACTATGATGCTGATTTAAAAAAGCTTTATGGTGAGGATTATAGTCTTAACCAATCCACAGTGATGGAAATTGGTAAAAAAATAGGAATGAAACTGGCTACCAGTTGCAAGGCATTTCAGGAATTGATAATGAAGAATCCCGGACTGGTGAATGCGGCTATGGAAAAAAGTTCAAAAGAAAAAATGGTAAAGGATCCCAAAAAAGTAGTGGAAGTTGCTTCAAGAATGGAGGTGATTTCAGTTTTTGGCAAAGTAATTTCATTTACCTCCGGGCAAATAAGTTATTACACAATTCAAAGCGACAAGAATAAATTACTAAAAGTATATTGGCTGAGCAGGTTTGAAGGAGATGATGAGTTAATTTCTAATCCGCAACGTATTATTGGTAAAAAGGTTGTTTTTAAGGTGATTGAACAAAAAATTTATGACGCAAAATCAAAAATGTACAAAAAGCTTGACGCTGCATTTTCTTACTCTGATAAAGTAGCAGATGAAGTAATAATGATGGCACCGGCTAACTAAAAAAATATTAATTAAAATGCTACAAATAAATTTTATACGCCAAAACCCTGCGTTAGTAAAAGAAAGGCTTACAGCAAAAAATTTTGCTGCTATTGAACTGGTTGACAAAATTATTGCACTTGATGAACAAACCCGTAAGCTAAAAGTAGAAACAGAAACCTTGCAGGCTAACATGAATGCAACCAGTAAAGAAATTGGTATGCTGATGGGCAAAGGGGAGAAAGAGGCGGCCGAAGCCAAAAAGCTGGAAGTGTCTCAACTTAAAAGCCAGCAGCAAACATTAAATCAGCAACTGGTCGATGCAGAAAAAATATTGCAGGATGAAATTGTAAAATTGCCCAACCTGCCGCATACATCTGTACCGTTGGGTAAAACACCGGCAGATAATGTAGTGGTACGTGAAGGCGGTACCAAACCCACATTGCTTGCAGGTGCTGTACCGCACTGGGAGCTGATTATAAAATATGACATTGTAGATTTTGAAACAGGTGCTAAAATTACCGGAAGCGGTTTTCCCTTGTACAAAGGAAAAGGTGCTAAACTGCAGCGGTCACTGATACAATACTTTTTAGATTATAACACCGCTGCCGGATATACCGAATACCTGCCGCCATTAATGGTAAACGAAGCCACCGCATATGGCACCGGCCAACTGCCGGATAAAGAAGGGCAGATGTATCATGCCACAGCAGACAATTTTTATTTAATACCCACTGCCGAAGTACCCGTTACCAATATTTACAGGGATGAAATTTTAAAAGAAACTGACTTGCCTGTAAAGATGACGGCCTATACGCCCTGCTTTAGACGAGAGGCCGGCAGCTTTGGTGCCGATGTACGTGGGTTGAACCGTGTACACCAGTTTGATAAGGTTGAAATTATACAGCTGGTACACCCCGATAAAAGTTATGAAACATTAGATGCAATGGTGGCACATGTTGAAAAACTGCTGCAGTTGCTGGAACTGCCTTACCGCATTTTGCGCCTTTGCGGCGGCGATATGGGTTTTACCAGCGCACTTACATACGATTTTGAAGTGTACAGCGCCGCACAGCAAAAATGGCTGGAGGTAAGCAGCGTAAGTAATTTTGAAACTTTTCAGACTAACAGGATGAAAATACGCTTTAAAGATGGTGGCGGTAAAACACAGTTGCTGCATTCATTAAACGGCTCTTCGCTGGCATTGCCACGTATTGTGGCCTGTTTGCTGGAGAATAATCAAACTGCGGAAGGGATAATGCTGCCGGCGGTATTGCAGCCTTACTTTGGAGCCACAACTATTGATTAACAAAAAAAGCAGCTTTTTTTTAATTGCTGTTGTTTAATAAAACTATATTTAACCAATAAAACAGTTGCACATAAAATAACTACTGTGTTTACAGTTATTCTATGTTATCAAAACCAAATAAAAATAAGCACATGAAAAAAGTTTTTTTGATTGTAACAATGGCAGCCTTTGTTTTTGGCTGTGCTAAAAAAATTGCACCAACAGCATCTTCTTCTTCATCACCATCAGGCAATAGTGGTAAGGTGGTAAGTGGCGGTAATGCGCCAGCTGCAACTGCACCAGCCGCAGCAGTATCAACAGGAGCAACGCCTGCTGCCTCTCAGGCAGAAGGCACAGGTTCAAAAACACCTGCGGCACCATCAACAGCAACAGCACCAGAAGTACAGGGCCAGGCTACCTATAATGCCAAATGTGGTAAATGCCACGGCTTAAAAGTAGTGAATGATTATACTGCCGACCGCTGGGCAAGCATTATGGCGGTTATGGGCCCCAAAGCACGTCTTAACGATGCTGAAACCGGCAATGTAAATGCGTATGTAAAAGCTAACGCAAAAAAATAAAACATAAAACGTATAATATTTTAAGGGGCAGCATTGCCCCTTTTTTATTTTTTAACGTTATTGTAGTATGTATAATTAAACCCGGCACAATATTTCCTGTCTCAACCCTGTTCTAGTACTTAATGCCGTTTATAATTACTTTTAAAAACACATAAGTATAAAGGCGGCATTATACAGTGTGCAAATTTTGCAGGTGGCTTTGGTTTACTTGCATCATTTATTTAGGTATAACTTTATAACAAAGCAAATCTTATGGCTGTAAGCAACCGGTTAAAAAATCAACATTTATTATGGCGTGCAGGTTTTGGGCCAATGGCAGAAAATGCAGCAGCACTGGATACCCTTTCTCAAAAAGATTTATGGGGCCTGCTGCTTAAAACATCATCCAAATCTCCAGAAAAAATCAATGTGGCGCAGGGCCTTGTAGACGGGCTTTTTAAAGGAGTGCAGGATGTTGCCAATATGCAAAAGCAGGAGCTTACCAATGAGCAGAAGAAAATGATAAGGGAACAAAGCCGGGATGATTTAAAAAATTTAAACCTGCGCTGGTTTGATGAAATGATAAACAGCGAAGCACAGCTGAGGGAAAAAATGAGTTTGTTCTGGCATGGGCATTTTGCCTGTAGGGTAATCAACAGTTTTTTTCAGCAGGAGCTGCTGCAAACCATTCGTGAAAATGCACTGGGTAACTTTAAAGATATGCTGGTGGCTGTAAGTAAAAGCCCAAGCATGCTCAGCTTTTTAAACAACCAGCAAAACCGAAAGCAAAAACCCAACGAAAATTTTGCACGGGAAGTAATGGAACTGTTTACCATGGGCCGTGGCAATTATACCGAAAACGATGTTAAAGAAGCTGCCCGTGCTTTTACAGGATGGGGTTTTAATGTACAGGGCGAATTTGTTTTTAGAAAAAACTTTCATGATACCGGCAGTAAAACCTTGCTGGGCAAAACCGGCAATTTTGATGGGGATGCTGTACTGGATATTTTGCTGGAGCAAAAACAAACAGCCCGCTATCTTACCAAAAAAATATACAAATACTTTGTAAACGAAAATGTGGATGAACCAAAAGCCGATTGGCTGGCCACCCGTTTTTACGATAGCGGTTACGACATAAAAAAATTGCTTACCGATATTTTTACAAACGATTGGTTTTACAATGAAAAAAATATTGGCACCCAAATAAAAAGCCCCATACAGTTATTAGCCGGTATTAGAAGGCTGCTGCCCATGGAGCTGGAAAATGAACAGAGCCAGCTTTTAATGCAGCGCACACTGGGGCAGGTATTATTTTACCCGCCAAATGTGGCTGGCTGGCCCGGTGGCAAAACCTGGATAGACAGCAGCAGCCTGATGCTGCGCCTGCGCATACCGCAAATATTAACCGCTAACGATGTGATGGATATACGGCCTAAAACCGATGATGATGTACAGGGTGGAATGATGGAGGCTGCATCGAAAAAATTAAAAGCTGCGGTTAAAGGCGGTACTGCAAATACTGACTGGGTACTGGTGGCAAAAATTTTTGAGGCAGTACCAAGAGAAAAACTGCAGCAAAAAATTACAGAAACAGTATTGCAAACAAAAGGCCGCATTAATGAAGCAGTGCTGGAAAAATATTTGAATAAAGAAAGCCGGGAAAATTTTACAAAGAGTGCTGTGGTAAATTTGATGTGTACGCCGGAGTATCAGCTTTGTTGAGGAGAGTCCCTCCTTTAACTACGTTCGTTCCCTTTCAGGGAACCCCGGAGGGGAGGGATTATCGGGGTTTGCAAAAGATTTTACTTCATCCTGGTACAGAAGATTATTTGAGTTTGAGAAAAAATATTAATAACATAAACATTCCTCCCCTCGGGGGAGGTTAGGAGGGGCTTATCATGGTAATAAAACGTAAAGAATTCCTTCAAATAGGTTCGCTGGCAACAGCAAGTTTAATGCTGCCTAAATTTTTAAAGGCATTTGAAAAACCTATGATGGTGCCGCAGGGCAATAAAGTAATTGTGGTAATTCAGTTAAGTGGTGGTAATGATGGGCTAAATACTGTAATACCTGTAACCAACGATATATATTACAAGGGAAGGCCAAAGCTGGGCATACAAAAAAAAGATGCCCTGCTGGTAACAGATGAGGTGGGTTTAAATCCTGCATTAACTGCTTTTAAAGGTTTGTATGATGATGGCAGTTTGGGTATTTTAAACAGCGTGGGTTACCCTAACCCCGACAGAAGCCATTTTAGAAGTATGGATATTTGGCACAGCGCCAGTGCAAGTAATGAATATGTTAACACTGGCTGGGTGGGCCGTTATTTAGATGCACAATGCAAAGGCTGCGATAAACCCACACAGGCTATTGAAATGGACGATGTACTCAGCCTTGCATTAAAAGGAGAAGAAAGCAAAGCGCTGGCATTAAAGGATCCTGCAAAATTGTATAACACCAGCAACAGCAAATACTTTAAAGATATTACAGGCAGCCATCAGGCAGGTGAGGAAACAGTAGATTATCTATATAAAACCATGAGTGAAACCATCAGCAGTGCTGAATATATTTATAATCAAAGTAAAACACACCCTACCGGCCAGGCGTACCCCAATACTGGTTTGGGTAAAGATTTAAAAACCATTGCATCGTTGATTTTTTCTGACATTAATACAAAAGTATATTACGTAAGCCTCGGCAGTTTTGATACACATGTGGCGCAGGAAGGGCAGCAAAAAAGATTGTTTACAGAGTTAAACGATGCCGTAAAAGCATTTACTGACGATTTGAAAAAGAATGGCCGTTTTGATGATGTGCTGATGATGACCTTTAGTGAGTTTGGCCGCAGGGTGGCACAAAATGCCAGCGGTGGTACCGACCATGGTACTGCAAACAATATGTTTTTAATTGGCGGCGGCTTAAAACAAAAAGGCGTTTTAAATGCTATGCCCGATTTAAGTGATTTAAACGAAGGCGACTTAAAGCACAAAGTGGATTTTAAAAATGTATACGCCACTGTTTTAAATAAATGGCTGGCGGCAGATGATAAAACAATATTGGGTAAAAAGTTTGACTACCTGAATTTTATATAGAACGCAGATGTAACTGATAAGTACTGATTTTATTTATAAAAAAAATCCAATGAGTTTTATCAGTTCACTGGATTTTTTGTTTCTTATCTGTGTTCATCTGCTCAATCAGTAAAATCTGTGTCCTATCAGTTATTTAATACCCTGCATCATTTTTTTCATCCACGGGTAAAGCAGTAATAGCACAATACCACAAGCTGCAGCAGCCCATGCAATTTTAGTAAACACGCCAGCATATATTGCCAACGATTCTGCCGCAGGCATCACTTTGCCAGCTTCTTTTTCTCCAGGCAATGCCATTAATGAGCCAATTAAGCCTGCAAGATACTGGCCGTAAGAGCTGGCTAAAAACCAAACACCCATCATTAACCCCACCATTTTTTGTGGCGATAATTTAGTTATGGCAGAGAGGCCAATAGGCGAAATGCAGAGTTCACCCATCGTCATAACTAAATAACCCAAAGCAAAATAAAGCAGGCTTACCATGCCATTGCTGGCAGTGCGGCTGCCCAACACAAAAATGTAAAAACTAAGGCCCAATAATAACAATGCCAGCACAAATTTCATAGCAGCGTTGGGCTCCATTTTTTTCTTGTTAAGCCAAATCCACAGCCAAACAAAAAATGGTGTAAGCAAAACAATAAAGCCACTGCCAATGGAATTGTTTACAGCGGCAGATGATAATTGCAAACTACCAACAGACATGTTTACATTTCTTTCTGCAAACAAATTTAAAGAGCCGCCGCCCTGCTCATAAAATGCCCAAAACAACCCAGAGAAAATAATCAACAGGAGTGCCGCTATTATTTTTAAAAATGCTTCTTTACCCAGTTTGCTGGCCACATAAATTACATACACCAGGGCAATAATGCCAAATGGGTTAATGATGTAACTGTAAATTTTGTAGTAATTAAGTATTAAAATAAATATGGGTACTGCCAAAATGCTCAGCAAATAAATCAGCCACTCTTTTTTTAAACCTGCAACAGCAGGGGCTGCTAAATTTTCTTTTGATGGGGGTAACCCAATTGGCCCAAGTTTATGCTGCGTTTTGTAAAAAGTAATCAGCCCCACAATCATAAAAACACCGGCAAGACCAAACCCAAGGTGCCAGCTTATTTTTTGCCCAATCCACCCACAAAGCAAAGCACCTAAAAAACCACCCAGGTTAATGCCCATATAAAAAAATGAAAAACCGGCGTCTCTTCTTGCATCATCATGCTTGTAAAGACTGCCAACAATGGTGGATATGTTTGGTTTAAAATAGCCATTGCCCACAATCATAATACCCATGCCAATAAAGAATGATGCAGGAACAGGAATGGCCATTACAAAACTGCCGCACACCAACATAATGCCGCCCCATAAAATGGATTTGCGCTGCCCTAAAAATTTATCGGCTAAAAAGCCACCTACTACAGGCACAGCATAAATCAGCGATTGATAAGTGCCGTAAATCAGGTTACTCTTTTCATCACTAAATTGTAAATAGTTTACCATAAACAACATCAACAATGCCCTGTTGCCATAAAAGGTAAACCGCTCCCACATTTCAGTAAAAAACAGCAGATACAGTTGTTTAGGATATTTTCCTTTAAAGTTTTGTATTTCCTCTATAGTAAGTTGTTGCATAAAATGTAATAATTGTTACACGCCCTTTTCTTTCATAATGCGGTTAAGCCATTTTAACATGGCAAAAATGATGATGGTGGCAAAAATGAGTAAGCCAAAATTTAACCAAAAAAAACTGGCTTTGTTTTCATACCCATCCCACATCGTAGCCAGTATACCCGATAATTTATTGCCGATAGAAGTTGCCAAAAACCAACCACCCATCATCAGCGATGTTAAACGCACCGGGCTTAGTTTTGATACCAGTGATAAACCCATTGGGCTTAATAATAATTCGCCAATAGTAACTACACCGTAAGTTCCCATCAGCCACCACACACTTGCTTTTTCGGCACCATTATCACTTATATAAACTGCAGCAACCATTACCAAAACCGATAAGGCAGAGATGAGTAAACCAAAGGCAATTTTTGTGGCTGTAGATGGTTCTTTATTTTTTCTACGCAAAAAAGCAAAGAAGGCAAGCACCAGTGGTGTTAATAAAATTACCCAGCCGGGGTTAATAGACTGGCTGATAGGTGTTGACCACAAAGTGACTTTGCCACCATCTGCCGGCAGTTTTTCGGGCTTTACATTTTTAAAATAAATAGGGTAGTCGTATGCTTTAATTACTTTACCATCTGAATCTTTCTGCAGCCTGAACATACCATCATACAAGTTCACCGAATCTTTTTTATAGGTAATATATTCTGCCTGTTTCAGGCTTCTGAAAATATCGCCGGTTGTGCCATGCACCTGCCTGTCGGTAAAATTATCGGCCCAAATTGTTAGTGCAGTTCCGTTTTGTTTAAACACTGCCCAAAACATAACTACGGCTGCAAATATGGCCAGCAGGGCAGCAATAGGCCTTTTCTCAGAGGTTTCTGCTCTAAAATAAAGAGAAGTATAAAAATATATCACAGGGATACAGGCAAAAATAAATGCATCAGTACTGTCACTTCCGAAAATATTTTTAGGTATTACCCAGCCAGCTATACCTGCTGCAATTGCAGGAATAAAAATGGTTATAACAATTCTTGAAAAGGGCATATCCTCCTTTGTCATAGGTTTTCTTACATCGCCATAAGCATAATGTTTGGTGCCCAGCATAAAAATGATAACCCCCAAAAACATACCAATACCTGCTGCTACAAAGGCATACTTCCACCCCCAGATGATGATGATGGCTGCACTGAAAAAATTACAGATGAAAGCGCCCACATTAATGCCCATGTAAAAAATATTGTAACCTTCATCCTTTCTTTTTTCAAATTGCGGCGTGCTGTACAAATTGCCAAGCAGCGTAGAAATATTGGGCTTAAAAAAACCATTACCCA
>JAGVCC010000311.1 GCA_020059395.1 Chitinophagales bacterium
GTAGTTAAAAGCAGTTTCAGTTTGCGAAAAGTATTTTGACTTTAAAAAACCACAAACCTTAAACTACCAACCACAAACTCTCTATGGTACGTTGACGGTTCTCAAAATCTCTTCAATAATCTGCTCCACATTTACATTTTCTGCTTCTGCTTCGTAGGTTAATCCAATACGGTGGCGCAGCACATCTTTACAAATGCTGCGTACATCTTCCGGAATAACATAACCACGTTTATTTAAAAAAGCATATGCTTTTGCTGCAAGTGTTAAGTTAATGCTGGCACGGGGGCTACCGCCAAAACCAATTAATGGTTTCAATTTTTGCAAATTATATTTTTCAGGAAAACGTGTTGCAAACACAATATCCAGCACATAATTTTCCACCTTTTCATCTACATACACCTGGCGCACCAGCTCCCTTGCACTTAAAATTTCGCTGCTGCTTGCCACGGGGCGAATGGGCGCCATTGCCATACCCAATGTATTCTGCCGTATAATTTGCAGCTCATCTGCTTTGGTGGGGTAGCCAACAATTACCTTAAGCATAAATCGGTCCACCTGCGCCTCAGGTAATGGATAAGTACCTTCCTGCTCAATGGGGTTTTGTGTTGCTAAAACCAAAAAGGGTTCTTCTAATTTATAAGTGGTGTCGCCAATGGTAACCTGCCGTTCCTGCATCGCTTCAAGCAAAGCACTCTGCACTTTTGCCGGGGCCCTGTTTATTTCATCGGCCAAAATAAAGTTTGAAAAAATGGGGCCTTTACGCACCACAAATTCATTCTTTGTCTGGTTGTAAATCATGGTACCAATCACATCGGCAGGCAATAAATCCGGTGTAAACTGTATGCGGCTAAAGTTGGTATGTATTGCCTGCGCCAGCGATTTTATACTGAGGGTTTTTGCCAGCCCCGGCACACCTTCCAGCAGCACATGGCCACTGCTCAGCAAGCCAATCATCAGGCGTTCCACCATTGTATGCTGGCCCACAATTACCCGACCCAGTTCATCATTAATTCTTGTAACAAATCCGGCGCTGTGTGCAATTTTTTCATTCAGCAGGCGGATGTCTTCGGCAGTTTGTAACATAAGTAAAAGCCCCCGACCCCAAAGGGGAGATGCGGAGATTGTGTTTTATTTTATAATTTTTGTTATCAGCATTAAATCATTATTCATCATCGTTGCGAACTTGTTCTGTTATTTTTTATTTTTTCAAAGAAAGAATAAAAAATAATCACTATTCAACAACAAATCTTTATTCGGCTTTCATTGTGTTTTATTTATTTAATTACGCCCCTTCAGGATTAAAGCACCTTAAATTTATCTGCAAAATTATAATTTATAATCTTCGTATCAATCTTCTCCTTTTACCTCCCTTTTGGGGAGGATAGGAGGGGTTTCTCTCCCTTTACAAATATATTGCCAGCTTGATGAACGGAGCAAATATCTGTTATACCACTTACAAATTTTTATTAATCATAGTAATTTTTTGGGCGGCGTGATATACTCCCGTTATTCGGCCTTACCAAAAGAATTTTAACATTTTGTATATTGCTATCAAAATCACAGTAGCTTTATAAAAATATTTAATCATGATTAATCAGCAATTAATAACCACCTCCAATACGCTGGAAGGTTACCGTATAACAAACCATTTGGGTATTGTAAGAGGCATTACAGTACGCAGCCGCAGCCTTTTGGGAAATATTGCCGGTGGCTTTCAAACTTTATTTGGCGGCAAAATTTCTATTTATGTTGAGCTGTGCAAAAAAACAAGGGAAGAAGCTTACCAGTTAATGCTGCAGCATGCACAGGAACGTGGTGCCAATGCCATAATCAATATGCGGTACGATGCGAATGAGGTTATGAATGGTGTTACGGAAGTGCTGGCTTATGGTACAGCCGTTACAGCAGAAAAGATTTAAAACTAACTGTTACCAGTCTTTATCCGGCTTATTAGGCGAAGCCACATCGGTTTTACGCAATTTATCCTGCAGGTTTTTTTCCTGCTGCAGCAATGCTTTTAATTTTTCTTCTGCATCTTTTTTGCTGATTTTTGGCTTCGGCTGCGGTTGCTGCTTTTTATCCTGGTCTTGCTTTTCTTTTTCTTTCTGCTTTTCGTCTTCTTTAGGCTTGTTCTTTTGTTTATCTTTTTTCTGCTGCTCCTGCTGCTTCTTTAACTGCTGTAATGCTTTTTGTAAGTTCTGCCGTGCATCTTCATCCTGCGGATTCAACTTCAGTGCATTTTTATAAGCATCAATACACTCCGGCAACTTATTATTGTTTTGCAGCACCACGCCTTTGTTATAATATGCTTTTGATTTATCAGTTTTATCTGCTGCCGAACCGGCAGCATTTTCATAAGCTTTTACAGCATCGTCTGTTTTGCTGCTTTTATATAATGCGTTGCCTAAATTATAATTAGCTGTTGCGTTTGCTGGATTTTTATCCGCTGCTTTTTTATACTCAGTGGCTGCTTTTTCATACTCTTTGTTTTCATAAGCCTTGTTACCCTTTTTTATTACTTCTTTTTCGCTTTGTGCAAAAGAGGGAAGCAGGAAGAAGGAAGAAGGAAGAAGCAAAATGAATACTTTTAATGCAAAACTATTTTTGGGCATACTTATTTTCTTTCTTTCTGATACAAATACATCTGCAATTAGCAGCAATAAAGCCAGCAGCAAAAAATACTGATAAAAGCTTTTATAATTAACCAGCGAATCTTCTGTAACCGAGCGCTGATCCATACCATTCAGCAGCCTTTCTAATTTACTAACCACTGTTTCTGTATTATCGTACAACTGATAAATGCCATTACCGTTTGCAGCTATAGTTTGCAGGGCTGTTTCGTTCAGTTTTGTAATAACTGTATTTCCTTCATTATCTTTTTTGGGTTCATTATTTCCGGGTTCAATAATAGTGCTGCCATCAACTGAGCCAATACCAATGGTGCTGATTATTACACCTTCGCTGGCCATTCTTGTTGCAAGGGCTGCCGCTTCTTCATCATGGTCTTCTCCATCACTTATTAAAACAATGGCTTTGTATTTTTTTTCTTTGGCATTAAAAGAAGTGTAACACATTTTTAAAGCATCACTAATTACAGTGCCCTGTGTGGGCACCACATCGGGAGTGGCAGAAGATAAAAACATTTTTGCTGCACCGTGGTCGCCGGTAAGTGGCATTTGCAAATAGGCTTTGCCGGCAAACACCACAATACCCATGCGGTCGTTACCAAGGCGGTCCATTAATTTGCCCAGTACTTGTTTTGCCCTGTCAAGTCTTGTGGGTTTAACATCCTGCGCCAGCATGCTTTTGCTTACGTCCAGCGCAATCATTACATCAATACCATTGCGGCTTACTTTTTCGCTGCCCTGCGGACTGCGCAGGTTAGCCAGCGCAAATACGCCTGCAGCAAATGCAGTAACAAGCAGTAAAAACTTTATTGCAAACTTTTGAGGAGCGTAATTTTTTATCAACTCTTTTACCAGCCGTTCGTCCCCAATTTTTTTAATGGTTTTCTTTTTCCAGGCAAGCGCCAAAAAATAAAGCAGTACCAAAACTGGTATTGCAGCTAAAGCCAAAAGATATTCTGTATGTTGAAAGCGTAACATTGTTAAGCAGGCAATTTAGCAAATACCCTGCCGTATAAATTGTTAAATGTGATTGCGGTTATTATTTTTTGCCCTCCATAAAACCCAATTGCTTTAAAATGCCTTTTGTAATATCAAGCCGCACTTTTTTCATATCAATAGGCACAGTGCCGCCTTTTACAAAAGTTACAAAAAAGTACACGTGGTTATTTTCTTCTATCCAGCCCACTAGCCAGCCAATGTTATTTTGGTTTTCGTCAAATCCCCAGCCGGTTTTATAACTTAACTTATAAA
>JAGVCC010000428.1 GCA_020059395.1 Chitinophagales bacterium
GATGAAGATGTAAAAAGCCACGATGAATTTAACCTTACCGATGCATTGGAATGTATGATACAAAAGGGGGTAAAGTTTCAGTCTTTTAAAGTGCAAAACTGGTTTGACTGTGGTAAGAAAGATACGCTGCTGGAGTCTAACGCAACACTGCTTAAAAAATTTGGTGGCAACGTAAACGAAAAGCACAAGTTTGAAAATACTATTATTATACCACCCGTTAGCATTGGCGAGGGGTGTGAAATAAAAAATTCGGTAGTTGGCCCTAATGTAGCCATTGGTGATTATGCTACCCTTAATTACTCTATAATAAAAGATTCTATTGTGGGCTCCTACTCCAATCTGGTTGAAATTGTTTTAAACACATCCCTTATTGGAAGCGATGCCGAAGTGCGTGGCGTAAGCCGCAGCCTTAATGTAGGCGATAATACAGCAATTGACCTTGGCGGCGGCGTTAGGGGCTGATAACCTATGCTTTCATTAGAGGTGACACCTCTTTGTAACTACTTTTTAATTTAAAGATTATTGTGAGAGGTGTCACCTCTTGCCAAAAAAAGTTTGCAGCAGTAAAATAAAATTAATTACTTTGCGTTTCAAAGTACTTTTAATTGTGTTTAAAAGCAACTTTGTAACTTAGCCAATATGCAAAACAGCATCACCTCATTATTAAATATTAAATACCCCATTATACAAGCAGGTATGATATGGGCCAGCGGCTGGCGTCTTGCCAGTGCGGTGAGTAATGCAGGCGGTTTGGGTATTATTGGTGCAGGTAGTATGTATCCTGAGGTTTTAAGAGCACATATTCAAAAATGCAAAGCGGCAACCGATAAGCCGTTTGGTGTAAATGTGCCGCTGCTGTACCCTGATATTGAAAAACATATTAGCATAATAATTGAGGAAAAAGTACCTGTAGTGTTTACGTCAGCAGGTAATCCCAAAACATGGACAAAGATTTTAAAAGACAATAACATAAAAGTGGTACATGTGGTAAGCAGCAGCAGGTTTGCTTTAAAAGCGCAGGAGGCAGGTTGCGATGCTGTGGTGGCAGAAGGCTTTGAAGCAGGCGGACATAATGGACGGGAAGAAACAACTACTTTAGTACTTATACCTGCAGTTTGCAATGCAGTAACCATACCGGTAATTGCTGCAGGCGGCATTGCCACCGGCAGGCAAATGCTGGCAAGTATGGTGCTGGGTGCACAAGGTGTGCAAATAGGCAGCAGATTTGTGGCAAGTGAAGAGGCATCGAGCCATATAAATTTTAAACAGGCAGTTATAAACGCAGCAGAGGGAGATACCATGCTTGCATTAAAAGAATTAACACCGGTTCGGTTATTAAAAAATGAATTTTATAATAAAGTACTGCAGGCACAAGAGCGCTGTGCTGGTGTGGAAGAATTAAAAAATTTGTTAGGCAGGGCAAGGGCAAAAAAAGGAATGTTTGAAGGTGATATGGATGAAGGAGAACTTGAAATAGGGCAGGTAAGTGCATTAATTAATACCGTTAAACCTGCCGCAGCAATTGTAGAAGAAATATGGCAGGAGTTTGAGGCATTGCTAAAACTGCCACTAAAATAAAACACTATCTTTGCAATCAATTTTTTTTGAAAATCAACCCCCAAAAAATGATGTTTAATTTTTATAGAGCATTAATGCGTTTAAAAAGCGCTGTAGTGTTTTTATTTGTTTTTGCAGTAGTTGTAAAAGCGCAAGCACAACCACCGGCAGACCCTAATGGTGGGGTTGTACCACCAATAAATTTATCTCCTTCTGATTTATATAAAGGATTACAGGATAAGAATCCAGATGCCCTTAAGTCAACTATAGGGTCTGATAAAAATAAATCACTTGCTAATAAAATTACAAGAGACAGTTTGGTGAGAGAAGCTACGCCGCAGTCTGCAAATATAACCGAAACCACTTATGGTATGCAGTTGTTTTCAAACGGTGTGGTGGCAGAAGTTACCGACCTTTCCACACCACCACTGGATTACCCAATAGGTGTGTACGACATGCTGATTGTGTCATTATGGAATGGCGCCGAAGCAACACTTGATTATACAGTTGCTCGAGACGGTTCTATTTTTCCTGCAGGGTTAGGAAAAATTTATGTGCAGGGCTTAACCTTTGAACAGGTACGTTCACTCATTATTCAGCGGTTTAAATCTTATGTGCCGGCATCAACCAATATAACGGTTTCGCTGGGTCAGCCACGTACTGTTAATATTAATGTTGCAGGCGAAATAAATAAGCAGGGGCCTGTAACAGTATCAGCTTTTACCAATGCATTTAATGTAATTGCATTAGCAGGTGGCCCAACAGACTTAGCCGACCTCCGCTCTATATTAATTAAACGCAACGGCCGTGTTATTGATGAGCTGGATGTATACAAATATTTAACCACTGGAGATTTTGGGAAACATATTTACCTTGAAAATAACGACTTTGTTATTTTGCAAACAGTAAAAAAACGTGTTAAGGCAGAAGGGAAGTTTAAGCGGCCTATGTTTTATCAGCTTAAACCGAATGAAGGAATGAAGGCCTTGTTAAGATACAGCGGCGGTTTATTAAACGATGCATTTAGCAGTGGTGTAAAAGTTTACCGTACACAATTAGAGCAGCAAATAATAAAAGATGTTAACGCAACAGCTATTATAAACCCTACAAATGATAGTCGCCTTGCAGGTCAGGATTTTAGTTTAGAAGATGGCGACATTGTTAAGGTAATTGCAATTAATCCAGGTTTGTTTAACAAGGTAGAAGTAAAGGGTGAAGTATCTTATCCTGGGCAATATGAAATACGTAAAGGAGACAGGCTTTTTGATGTAATTAACCGGGCGGGCGGCATTACCCGTAATACTTATTTACAAAGGGCTTATGTTTTTCGTGGTGGGGGAGACAGTACTAAAATAAACAGTAACCGCCTTGAAGTAGACCTTACCGATATTACCAAAATAGAAAATGAGCTCAGTAGAAATAACGTGGAAATTTATGCTAATGACCAAGTGCTTCTTTTTAACAGCAACAGTTTTTCAGACAGGCAGTATGTAGAAATATTTGGTGAAGTGCGGAAGGAGGGTAAAGTAAATAAATATGGCGGTATGACGCTTCAGGATTTATTGTATTTATCAGGAGGTTTAAAACAATCTGCCGAATATGGCCGTATTGAAATAAGCAGTGTGGTTGATATTGACAGTGCTAAAAACGAACAGCAGCCAACAAGGGTTATTGTTAAGCAAATACGAATATCATCCAATATGGATATTGACAGCACTTCTTCAAAAATTGTTTTGAAACCCTACGATCAAATATATGTACGTAAAAATCCCACTTTTGAACTGCAGCAGCTTGTAACTCTAAACGGGCTTATTAAATACCCCGGTCCTTACCCAAGGCTGGATAAAAACGAGCGGCTTACATCATATATAGAAAGAGCAGGCGGTATAACCGAGCTGGCAGATTTAACTGGTGCCATATTGTACAGGAAAAAAACGCAGTATTTCAGGGATAATATTGCTAAAAAAGCCGCAGCCCTTTCTGATTCATTAGGTACAGTTGATTTAGATTCGGCACAAGCAAGTTTGGGCGAAGTGCTGCAGGAACCGGTAAGTATAGATTTGTATAAAGCACTAAAATATAAAGGCAGTAAATACGATGTGGTTTTGCAGGAAGGTGATGTAATATTTATTCCTGAAATAAATCCATTTGTTAGCGTAAAAGGTGCTGTGCAGTCTCCTTTAAAATTAGCTTTTGATAAAGAGCATACCAACCTTAGCTATTATATTGATAAAGCTGGCGGTTATGGCATACGCCCATGGCGCAATCGTATTTATGTACAATACGCAAATGGTAAAAGCAAGCGCACCAAAACATTATTCTTTATGCACTTTTATCCAAAGGTTGCAGAAGGCAGTGTTGTAAATGTACCTGTAAAACCCAATGGAAGCCAAGTGGGTGATATAGTTAAACAAGCGGGGCTGTCATTAATAACATCATTATCAGCTATTATGGTTGCAACAGTAGTTGCTAAAATTATCAACTAATTACAATGACAAATTTTGATTTAATAAAAAACCTTGTTAAACGGTTAAAAAAATTTAGCTGGGTTATTTTACTTGTTGCAGTAGCTTTTGGCGGTCTGTTCTTTTTTATCGCACGCCAGAGTGTTACAAATTACACTGCAAAGTCAACGGTATTTCCGCTGAACAGTTCAAGCGATAATACAATTTCTACCAGTGCCATCAGCAACATTCTTGGTTTGGCAGATGCACCAAAATCTTTTTCTGCTGAAGCCGCAATTAACATTGTGGAACTGGCAGCCAGCCGCAGTACAAGAGAGGCTGTGGCAAGTGCAAGTATTCCTGCATTAAAAAATAAAAAGATTGCTTTGCTGCTTGTTGAAGAACATAACAAGTACACTGGTTTTATGCAAAACGACCCCATAAAAATTCCTTTTGACAGTGCTGATTTAATAAATATAGCAACAGATATGCTGGAAAAAACATTTAGTGCAAAAATTAATAAAAACGGCATTTTGGAATTGTACTATACCAACAGCAATAGAGATATTGTAAAAGAAGTGAGCTATGCTTTTGTAAATAAAATTTCTGAATTTTATACCAATATAAAAAAAGAAAAAGCACAGGTTGATTTTGAATTTGCAGTAAAAAAAGCCGACTCTTTAAAAAGCATATTAAATGTACTTGATAAAAAAGCTATAGAGCTTGATGAAAGCACCTTTTTTACAAATGAAGAATTAAAGCGTTTCAGGTTGCCAAAAATTAACCTTGAAAATGATAAACAAACCGTACAGTCGCAATATTATTACGCAGTAAATAACAGGGAGGCAGCGGCTTATAAACTGCAAAAAGAAACCCCCATTATTAAAATACTCGATAAGCCCGAAGGCTCCTTTATAGCATCTTCAAAAAGCCCGAAAATTTATGCACTGGCAGGTATATTGCTTGGTGCACTAATTGGTGCAGTGCTGGTAGGCTGGAAAGTAATTAGCCAGTATGTTGGGGCTGAACTGAATAAAGCTATTGAAAAAGCCCAGCAGCCTAAAGCCGAGCCGGCAGCTCCGCCAGCTGCTTAATACTTTTTTCATGTTTTTTATGAAGCGCCTTAAAGGCGCTTTTTTTATAACCTTAAGTTAACTGTGCTGTAATAGTGAGTTAACAAATATGCTGCACTTTACAGCTTGGTTAGTATTTATGTTGAACAACAATTTTCTTAAGCAAACAGCAAGTTTTTCTCATGCTTGTTACCACCCGATAGTCTTATCTGGGTGGTTTTTTTTATTTTGCAGTATGAAAAATTTACTTCTTCTTTTTTTAGGGGCCGCCACTTTTTTTTCCTGCAAACAATCAGTAACAAAACTATCCGACAAAATAGTTGACAGCGACAGTATGGCCATTAACTGGTTTAAAGGTGATGGCAGCATGGATACTGTAATGGCAGTAAAAATTATAAAAGATAAAAATGCCATTAACCAGCTGGCAAAAATGGCTGGCGGGCAGGTAACTGAAAGTTTTAAATGCGGTTACGACGGTACACTACATTTTTTTAAAATGAATAAAGTAATACAGGATATTCAATTTAGAATGAACGATGAGCAATGCAGCAACTTTTCTTTTATGCTGGAAGGACAGGGGTATAATACCACATTAACAACAGCGGCCAAAACAGTGCTGAAAACATTGCGGTAGCAGGCTGTGTTAAGTTAATGTTACGTAATTGTTACTATGCACATTTAAATCACATTTTTTTGCACAGGTTGCATTTGCCCTTTTTCCATTCTATTTTCACTGCCTTAAAAATCTACATTATGCAATGGGTAAAAGTACAGTCAAACACTCCTGCCGAAACATTTGAGTTATGGAGCGGAGATAAAAAAGTAGCAGGTGCTTCATTCAGCAATACCAGCCACATTGTACGTATGGCCAGCGCTGTTGGCAAACGTCTTTTCTTTTATGGTAATAATGGCTGGCTGGTGCAAAAGCCTGTAATAAGAAATGAATACGGTATTACTTTGGGTAAACTGGAGTCAGCATCTGAGTCTGGCGAAAAAGGATATGTAGAGCTGGATGGAAAAAAATATCACTACCAGTTACAGGCAGATGACAGCATAAGCCTGCAGTTATTAGATGGTGAATTAAATCAAAGCATTACTTCCTGCAGCTTTGCCAGTGTACTTTCAAAGGGGTTTACAAAAACAAAGTCATTAATGAATACACGTTTTCCGCAGTTACTGTTATTATTATGCTGGTATAGTTTTAATATGCACCACCACAACCCCAGCCAGCAACATACTCCGCTTACTTACTAAAATTTACACAAATATTTTTTAAAATGCCCTCAATTACCGGGGGCATTTTTTTATTACTTACTTTTTTACCATAACAATTAGCTTACATTGTTATAACCCTGGGCTAACCTTTTGGTAAGTGTTTGTTAATCTTATGTTCACTGTATGGTTAAATGGTAAAGTGAATTTCGTGCCATCATATTATAAGCACATTCACCAAAACCGAAACTATATGTTTAACAAAAAAATCAGGCAGTCGAAAGTAAAAGCACTGCTGCTGCTGATGCTTTTACCAGTATTCAGTTTTGCCCAGCAATTAATAACAGGGCGGGTAATTAAAAAATCAGACTTAAAAGAAATTTCCGGAGTAACCGTTACAAATGAAACAGGCGGTTCGGCTACGGCAACAAATGCCGAAGGTGTTTTTTCAATAAAAGCAAAAAAAGGCGATGTGCTGGTTTTTACCTATGCCGGTATGGCAACTGTAAAAAAAATAATTGAAACAGAAGCCGCCTTATTTATTGAAATGGAACCAGACACCAAATCGATGGATGAAGTGGTGGTAACTGCATTAGGTATTAAAAAGGATAAAAAGAAACTAGGTTATGCACTGCAAGAAGTAAAAGGCGACCAGTTAACTATTGCAAGGGAATCTAATGTGGTAAACCAATTGGCAGGAAAAGTAGCAGGGGTTACAGTAGTTGGAAGCAACTCCGGCATTGGTGGGTCTGCAAGGGTATCAATAAGGGGAGAGCGCTCTGTGGATCTTAATAAAAACCAGCCACTGTATGTAATTGATGGCGTACCAGTTAGCAATGCTATAACCGGAGCCTCTGGCCGCGGCAATCTGGAGGTTGATTTTGGCAATGGAGCTGGCTTTATTAATCCGGATGATATAGAAAGTATGTCGGTATTAAAAGGCCCAGCGGCTTCAGCTTTATACGGTTCCAGGGCAGCCAACGGCGTTATTTTAATAAAAACAAAAGCGGGCAAAACCAGTAAAAAAGGAATTGGTGTAGAGGTAAATTCTAATGCTACTTTTGAAACAGCTTTAAAACTTCCAGAATACCAAACTGTTTATGGGCAAGGAAATGGCAATGGTGGTGCATTTGCATTTGTAAATGGTGGCGGTGCAGGATTAACTGACGGTACCGATGAAGGATGGGGTCCAGCGTTTAACGGCCAAAGCTATCCGCAATATAATTCACCCCGTACCCTAAATGGTCAGGTTATTCCATTTACAGGCGGCGACTTAAATGCGCCGGCAGGAAGTATCATTACGGCTACTCCATGGGTGGCAGACAAAGACAATCTGAAGAATTTTTTAAATACAGGTACCACATACACCAACAATGTTGCATTGGTGGGTGCCAATGCCAATGGCGATTTCAGGTTAAGTTATACCAACCTTGATCAAAAAGGAATTGTACCTAATACAGATTTAAAACGTAATACTTTTTCGCTTTCCACCGGTTATAATTTCAACAGCAAATTATCGGCCCGTGCTTTTGCAAGTTATATTAATAGCAAAAGTGGCAACCGTCCTTCTATAAGTTATGGTACAGAAAATATCATGTACTTATTTAATTGCTGGTTGCCTGCATCTGTAAAAGTGAGCGATATGGAACGTTTGTGGATGAATGGAGAAAATAACAAAAGACAGTATAGCTGGAACTATAACTATCATGATAACCCGTACCTAACTGTTATGCAAAATACCAATGGCCAATTTTACGACAGGCTACTTGGAAATATTTCTTTGAAATACGATTTTACACCGTGGTTAAATTTACAAGTACGCAGTGCAACCGACTGGAGTAATGAGCGCCGTGAATACCGCAGGGCATTCAGCACACAGCGATTCCCTTTTGGCGAATACAGAGAAGTAAAGATTGTAAACGAAGAACGCAACAGCGATTTCTTACTTTCTGCTAACAAAAATATCAATAGTGATTTTGCGTTTACAGCTAATTTTGGTGGTAACCAAATGCGCCAGATATCAAGGTTTACAGAGGATGTTGCTGGCCAGCTTAATATTCCTGATATATATAGTCTTAATAACAGCCGCATTGCATTAGTTGCAGAACAAAGCAATGTAGGTAAAAGAATTAACAGCTTGTATGCAGCAGCCGGCGTATCGTATAAAAACAAACTTTTTGTAGATGTTACAGGGCGAAACGATTGGAGCAGTGCCTTAACTTTACCGGAAGATCTTAAAGCATTTGGGAAAGAAGATAATTCTTATTTTTATTCTTCAGTAGCATTAAGTGCAGTATTAAGCGAAATAATTTCGCTTCCCAAAGTAATTAGTTTTGCAAAAGTACGTGCCAGCTTTGCTCAAGTTGGAAATGATACAGATCCTTTCACTTTCACACAAACCTATAGCCGCAGCGATCCTTTTGGTGCAGCACAGGTATATGGCGAAACCAGCCGGTTAAGTAACCTTAACTTAAAGCCTGAAATTAGTTCTGCTTTTGAATTTGGTACAGACATTCGTTTTTTAAAAAACAGAATAAGTTTAGACCTTACCTACTATCAAAGTAAAACAGCTAATCAAATTTTAAGTATCCCTCTTTCAAATACAAGTGGCTATGATAGCCGTGTAATTAATGCAGGCTTAATAAAGAACTGGGGTATGGAAGCCATCTTAAATATTAATAGTATAAAAACCCAAAATTTTAACTGGAATACCGATATTAATTTTTCCGCCAATAGAAGTGAGGTTATTGAATTAAGCGATGGTTTAACCAATTATGTAATGGCAAGCCGCAGGGTAACGGTAGAAGCCAGAGTGGGCGAAAGAATGGGAGATTTATATGGTATTGGTTTTGCTAGAGTACAAAATGCCGACCCCAATGCCCCCTACTACGATGCTAAAGGTGAGTACGTAGGCCAAATGATTTTTGATGCTAATGGTCGTCCTGTAAGAACAACCAACCGTATTAAACTGGGTAACTACAATCCCGATTGGTTAATGGGTATCAGCAATAAATTTAGCTATAAAAATTTTAACCTCAGTTTCCTTTTCGATATCAGATCAGGTGGCGAACTATACTCCGAAACACAAACTGTAGGTAGAGAAGGTGGTATTATTATAGAAACATTAGAAGGCCGTACCAGCGGATATGATTTAACACAAAACGGCAATGGAGTAATTGGTGCTGGTGTGGTTGCAGTAACAGGGGGTGGCTTTACACCTAATACTAAAAAGGTAAGTGCAAGAGAATGGCATACTGCGTACACTGGTGGACGTGGTATTGCAGAAGGTGTTATGTACGATGCCTCCTTTGTTAAACTGCGTGAGTTACAAATAGGATATTCTTTACCTTTAAAAACGTTATCGAAATTTCCTTTTACTGCTATTAATATTTCATTGGTAGGCCGTAATCTTTGGTTAAAAGATAATGTACCTCATGTCGATCCTGAAACTATGTCGTATAGTGGTGGCACTGCTTTGCCTGGAATAGAAAATATGGCTATTCCTTCTACACGCAGTTATGGTATTAATCTTAGCTTAAAATTCTAATTAAAACTGGATAAAAATATTTCACATGAAATTTATTAAATTAATCATAGTAATCTTTAGTATAGCAATTACATCCAGCTGTACAAAAGATTTTAGAGAAACAAATACAAACACCAACAACCCCACCGGTGTAACCCCCGACTTATTATTAAGCGGAGTGATACGCAATATGGCCAACCAGCAGGTAAGCAATGCATGGGGCATTGGCAATTTAGTAGCACAGTATCATGCAAAAATTCAATTTGTAAACGAAGACCGGTATTTGTGGAATGAGCAAAACGGTGTTTGGAATTCAGTTTATAGCAATAACCGAAATTTGCAAAATATTTTTGTAGCGGTTGAAGCCGATAGCAAAAGCCCTTATTTGGGTGTTGGGTTAATTCTACAATCCTGGATGTTTTCATTAGCAACAGATGCTTATGGCGATATACCTTATAAAGATGCAGGCAAAGCAAAAACGGCTGCCGTATATACACCTGCTTATGATAGCCAGGAAGAAATTTATAATGGTATTTTAGCCGATTTAAAAAAAGCAAATGAACAACTGGCTGCAAGCAACACAAATTTAAGTGGCGATATTTTGTATGGCGGTGGTGCTGCATCAATTATTAAATGGAGAAAACTGGCTAACTCTTTACGCTTGCGCATGCTAATGCGAATAAGCAAAAAGAAAAATGTAAATGCCGAAATGCAGGCCATAATTGCTGACCCTGTAAACAATCCCATTTTTACAGGCAATGCTGATAATGCAGAGTTAAAGTATTTTAGTGCTGCCCCCAATCAATGGCCATTGTATGGTTCAAGAGTAGGTTCTTTCGACGAAATAAGAGTAAGCAAAACTTTAAGCGACAGGTTAACCGCTTTAGGTGATACCAGATTGAACGTTTTTGGCAGACCCTCACAAACTTCTGTAACTGCAGGTACACCTAAAATAGAAGGTATACCTAATGGCTTGGGTGATGTTGCTGCACTTAATTATAATGGTGGTCCGCAAGGCGTGTCAAGAGTGGGATACACATTTGCATGTTTGGTTTGTAACGATCCCGGACAAGCAGTGCCAGACCCGGCTGCACCAAGAGCTATTATTATGAACTATTCTGAAGTGCAGTTTATTTTGGCCGAAGCCAGAGAAAAAGGAATGATTACTACAGGCAATGCCAGTGATTATTATTTAAATGGCATTACCGCAAACTATGACTATTGGCGAAACCTTGTTCCCTCGCAGTACAACCTTACAGTTGCTATGCAACCAGGGTATTTAACACAAACTGCTGTTGCTTATTCGGGCACACAAGCAGAGAAGCTTTCAAAAATTGCATTGCAAAAATGGATTGCCTTATATTTTAACGGCCTTGAAGCATGGTTTGACTGGCGAAGAACAGGAATGCCCGAAATTATACCTGGTGCTTCCAATTTAAATAACAACCTGGTGCCTGTAAGATTTATTTACCCATTAAGCGAACAATCATTAAATGGCACCAACCGTCAAAAAGCGGTTGCAGCACAGGGGGGCACAGATGATATTAATACCAAAATGTGGCTTATAAAATAATCATATAGCAAGCAACAATATACAGGCGGTATTTTTCTAAATACTGCATTTAAAAAAATATCAGCTTCAGTTATATATAAAGTTTTAATGTGCAGCAATCATTTGCGTTAGTTTGTCGGGCCCGTTTCCGGGCCCGTATTTTTTATTAAATAAACTTAGCGTAACATGCAATACTTTTCTAATTGCCTGTTATTGGTAATATTTGCCAGTAAAATCTACAATTACTTACCATGAAGAAAATTTTCAGCGCCTTATTTTTCTTATTGCAACTCAGTAATTTGTTTGCCCAAAAAAACACTCACAAAATTCTTACCGTGCCGGCAGAGGCTCAATACTGCAGCATAAATGAAAAAGGAGTTTCCGTATTACCTAGTGGCCGTTTTGTAACTCCTGCCGGAGAGCTGATACGTATTACACATGACCCCTTTGGTATGGCTGTTTCCCCTGATGGTAAAAAAGCAGTTACGCTTCATAATGGTGTATTCTCAATAATTAATTTAGCAACACTTGCATCTATACGTGTACCCAGCTATAATCAAAAAATAAATTCGCC
>JAGVCC010000214.1 GCA_020059395.1 Chitinophagales bacterium
CCTTCTTTACCCCTGTCGTTTAAAGCAAATAAAGCAAACAGCATAAAGCCTGCCTGAGCGATGCTTGAATAGGCAAGCATACGTTTTACACTTTGCTGAAATACTGCAGTAAGGTTACCTATTAATAAAGTGGCAGCGGTAATAATTACAATTAATGTTTGCCATTGCTCCTGTATGGTACCAAAAGCATTTTCGAACAAGCGTACAAAAGCAAAAAAACTTGCAGCTTTTACTACAGATGCCATAAAAGATGTAAATACCGTTGGAGCACCGTCATACACATCCGGAGTCCAGAAATGAAAAGGCGCTGCAGAAACTTTAAATGACATGGATACCAGCAGCATTATTAACCCAGCGGCAGTAAGTGCCGGCATTTTACCAATACCCATATTAAGTTTGCCTAAAAAGAATGAACCAGCATCGCTACCGCCATATAAAAAAGCTATACCCATAAGCATAATACCGGTGCTCATACTGCCCATTAAAAAATACTTTAGCGATGCTTCGTTGCTTTTAAGGTTACGCTTATCGCTGCCGGTTAAAATATATAACGGTATGGAAATAATTTCAATGCCAATAAATAAAATAAGCAGGGTATTAAATGTGGCTACCAAACCAATACCACATAAAATAAAAAATAGCAGTGCAAAATATTCAAACGGATAGTTGCCTACCTTTTCGATATCCCTGCTGCTGAGTAAAAAGTACAGCAGCACACAAAAAAATATAACTACTAAAAAGGTAAGATTATAACTGTCGAACCGCATCATATCTTTAACATCAATAGCAAAAAAAGGCTCGTGGGTTTTAAGTTCGTAAACTGTTGCAAAAAGTAAAATAGCCATACCCGCATATGCAAGATATTTGGCCACTGCTTTGCTGTTAATAAAAGCACCTGCCAGCATCATTACCACACCCCAAACTGCTGTTAATATTATTGCGTTCATACTCCTGTTCCGCCAACAGGCGGTAAATAGTTAATTAATTAAATTATTTTCCTGCTGCCTTAATTATTTTATCAGCCACATCACCTGTTAAATCAAATACTGGTTGCGGATACAGCCCCATTAAAAATATTGCTACAATTATAATTGCCAGCGCCACTTTTTCATGCAGGGCAATTTCTTTAATAGCAGCTGTTATTGTATTGGTCTCGCCATAAAAAACTTTTTGCACCATGTTTAATGTGTACACGGCAGCTAATATAATGCTAATACCTGCTGCTGCTGCAATCCAGATATTGTGTTTAAACAAACCGTTGAACATCATAAACTCACCCACAAATGCATTAGTTAAAGGCAGTGCTATGTTGGCAAGCGCAATAATTACCAATGCAATAGTTAAAACCGGGGCTTTATGTGCCACACCACCCAGTTCCGAAATTTTTCTTACGCCTGTTTGCCTTTCAAGCAATTCCACCACTATCCATAAACCAATAATATTAACGCCATGGCTGAACATTTGAATAAGCACCCCTTGTAAACCTGTTGCATTATAGGTAAACATAGCCGCACTCATTAACCCAATATGTGCAATAGATGAGTAGGCCACCAGCCGTTTTATATCATCCTGCCTGATAGCAATAAGGCTGGCATACAGCATACCAAAAACACTTATTACAATAACGATGCTGCTAAATTTTTCTGCTGCATGCGGCAATACGGGCAACAGCCAGCGCATTACGGCAAACACACCCATTTTAACCATTACACCGCTTAATACCATAGTAACTGCAGTGGGAGCCTGTTCATAAGCATCGGGCTGCCATGTGTGAAAGGGAAACACAGGCATTTTAATTGCGAAAGCAATAAAGAACAACCAGAACAGCCAGTTTTGCATGGTATCGGTAAGTGCAACATGACCGTCGGCACCTGGCAACATTAAACGTTTAAATGCTTCTAAAGCAAATGAGTGATCTGCATCTTGGGTTGCGGGTGTAAGCAAATACAGATATATAATACCAACAAGCATTAAAAGGGAACCGGCAAATGTGTACACAAAAAATTTAAAAGTTGCCTGAATCCTTCTTTCGCCGCCCCACATACTTGAAAGGAAATACACCGGGATTAATGCAAGCTCCCAAAAGAAATAAAATACCAATGCATCCATTGCCATAAAAACACCCATAAGGCCAGCCTGACTTAAAAGCATTAAACCATAAAAAGATGCCGGTTTTTTATATTCTTTATTATAAGTGGAAACAAAAATAAGTGGAAAAGCAAAAGCTGTTAAAAAAGTTAGCAATTGCCCCATACCATCAAGTCCAATATTAAAACTTGCACCCAGATATTTCATCCAAACATAATTGTCGGAAAGGCCGCTTAAATATTTGTCTTTTGCGTAAACTAAACTTAAAAAAGAAATAATAAGGGTAATTATTGATGAGCCTAATGCCAATGCTTTAGAATTTTTATGACTTTTAAAAATAAAGCACAGCAAGCCGGCAAACAGTGGCGACCAAATTAATAATTCAGGAAAACGTAACCCAAGATTTTGCATATCTAATTCTCGTTATTACAAAAACATTTGTACAATGAATAAAACTAAAATTCCTATTACCATCAGCAGTATATAAGTGCCTATACGGCCACTTTGCAAAAGACGTACCTGCCTGCTGCCATAGTTAACAGCACGGCCCACGCCATTTACAATACCATCTATTCCTTTTTTCTCAATAATATTATTAAAAAACGCTCCAATGCTTACTACTGGTTTTACAATGATGACTTCATAAATTTCATCAACATACCATTTGTTTTCCAGCAGTTTTGCAAAACCTGTATTTTGTTTTGCTGCAAAATTTTTGTTTTGCATGTATGCAAATGCAATTACTGCAATTACAGCCGCAGTTACGCCACCCATTAAACCGTATTCAGTTGCAGCACTTACAGGGTGTGCCCCTGCATGCACAGGAATTACCGGCTGTAAAAAAGCAGCTATTTCATTATGGCCGCCCAGTACATGCGGCACACCAACAAAACCTCCTACAATGGCTAACACTGCCAGTGCAATTAAAGGTATTGTCATTGCAGAAGGGCTTTCGTGTAAATGATGCTCCTGCTCATGTGTACCACGAAATTTACCGGTGAAGGTTACAAACAACAAACGGAACATGTAATAAGCCGTCATTAACGCAGCGAAAACTGCCAATGCCCAAATAATTTTATTATGTTCAAATGCTGTAAGTAAAATAGCATCTTTACTAAAGAATCCACTGAAGGGAGGAATACCTGCAATTGCCAAACAGCCAATTAAGAAAGTGATATACGTTATGCGCATGTGTTTGCTGAGGCCACCCATTTTGGTAATATCCTGTTCGCCTCCCATTGCATGTATTACACTGCCACTGCCCAAAAATAATAATGCTTTAAAGAAAGCATGCGTCATTACATGAAATACTGCAGCCACATAATTACCCATACCCAATGCCAAAAACATAAAACCTAACTGACTAACGGTTGAGTAAGCCAGCACTTTTTTAATATCGTTTTGTTTTAAAGCAATGCTTGCAGCAAATAATGCCGTAGCTAATCCTATTACAGTTATAACAGTTCTTGTAAGTTCTGCAGCGTCTAAAGAATACAAAGCATTGCTTCTAGCAATCATATACACACCTGCGGTAACCATGGTGGCCGCATGTATTAATGCAGATACAGGTGTTGGGCCCGCCATTGCATCGGGCAACCAGGTGTACAAAGGAATTTGTGCACTTTTACCAGTAGCCCCTACAAATAATAATAAGGTGATGCCGGTAATATCTGTTGCACTTAATTTATCAAGGTTAGCAAATACAGTATGATAATCCGTAGAACCAACTTTGCTTATTATCCAAAACACTGCCAGTAAAAAACCTAAATCACCAATGCGGTTCATGATAAAAGCTTTTTTCGCAGCGTTGGTATAGTTTACATTTTTAAACCAGTAACCAATAAGCAGGTAACTGCAAAGCCCCACACCTTCCCAACCAATAAACATTATAACAAAGTTGCCGCCCATTACCAGCAGCAGCATACTAAATACAAACAGGTTGAGGTAAGAAAAATATTTTGCAAAATCCTTACTGTCTTCTTCATGCATGTAAGATGCAGAGTACACATGAATTAAAAAACCAACTCCTGTAATAATTAATAAGAAGATGGATGACAACTGGTCTATCTGAAAATCGAAACCAATTTTTAAAGAAGCAAGGTTAATAAAATCGAAGTAGTGCGCCACATGTGTATTACCTCCCTTTACAGAAAAGAATGCATACAGGCTTATGAGAAATGCACCGAGTATTACACCGCTGCCAATAATACCCACCAGCGATTTTGATAAATGCTTTCTGCCTAAGCCATTAATTAAAAAGCCCAAAAGCGGCAAAAAAGGAATGAGCCAAACTATTTGTAAAACATTATTCATTTCGAAAGCTGCAAGCTATATGCTTAAAGCCAAAAGCTACCCCGCTTTCAGCTTTTTTGCATTAAGCTTAGTTTTTTAATCTGTTTAAAAAATTAATATCTACTGAATGTACATTTCGGTACATCATTACAATAATAGCAAGCCCTACACTTACTTCTGC
>JAGVCC010000209.1 GCA_020059395.1 Chitinophagales bacterium
AGCATGAACCTGCTTGGGCGCATACATGAACTGCACATACACGGACCTAAAGCACTGGAGGAAATTTTAAAACTGCAATTAAAAGTATCTGATACAGTACTTACTTTTAAACTTACATTTCACCCGTTAAAGCAAGAAGAACATATTGTTGATGACAAAAGGTTAACGGTATCATGTTTTAGGGTGAAGCACCGAATTGAATGTTGGGGTTTTATTTTCAGGGAAAAAAAGAACCCCAGAAAATTAAATGCCGATAAAGCAGCAGCACTTGAGATACCTGCTGTTTACTACGAAAAATTGCAACAGGGGCATGATTACACCCGAAAAGACGGTACTGTAATAAAAAATGAGGATGTTACCACTGCGGCATCCAAAGGAAAAAAATACGCTTACTGTGCCGATACTATTTATGACGAGGATTTGGTTGATATTGTAAAACATGCCGATTTGCTGTACCATGAAACAACATATTTAAAAGATGCTGCCGACCGTGCCGCAAGCCGCTACCACAGCACTACTGTACAGGCCGCTGCCATTGCTGCACTTTCTAATGCAAAAAAATTGTTAATAGGACATTTCTCCTCTAAATACGAAACGCTGGATGAATTTTTAATTGAAGCGAAAGAAGTTTTTGAAAATACGGAGCTGGCACTGGAGGGAACCTGCTACAGGATTTAAGAAAAAAGGAATCCGCAGAAACAACAGTTGTGTATAACTATGCCCACTTTGCTATGGATAAAGAAATTTTCATTAAAACATACGTAGAAATAGAAACACAAATTTTTGTCAAGGCTGACAAAAATAAACTGCTGAATACTTTCATTACTAGCCTGAAGAGTAAAAACTTTAGTTTATCATTAAATGATATAGCAGATTGTATAAACTATCTACAAAAAGAAAAGATTGTAATTAGGCAACCTTTATATTTAGATGTTTTTTATCCTATTCTAACTTCTGAAATTGATAAAAGTAATATCGAGGCGATTAAATTACTTATCAGATTGATTGAAAGTAACAGTAGCCTTCAAAAATTACAAAATGATAATAAATTTTCTGTTTGGCAATTATTACAGCAGGGGTTGAAGCTATCGCCAAATGATAAAGAGCTTCTAAAACAATATGAAGAAAAACAACGGAGCTACTTTGAATACACGTTACACGAACTTCCAACAGGAGTTTTATTTGATGCTAATGCTGCGACAATTGAGGAATGTGAAGATTTATTAAAAGAATTGACTAAATACAAAGAAGTTTGTGAGAAACTGGGGGTTGATAACGGAGAACTAACAGCTAAATGTACATTTTACTATTCAGCGTACAAGATTTATTTGACAGTCTATAAAAACTATAATGGGTTTGGTGAGTATTTAGACAAAGGGGGAAGTTAATAATATATGGGACCCACAATTGGGATATTAAACGTTTAAAATTATGTAATGAAATGAGGGGTGTTGAATCATTCTGTTTTTATCACAATATTATACCCGTCAGCCATCATCCAGTTATAAAATTCTGCAAACCATTTGCGCCAGTACATTTCTTTGTGTGTGCCATCACCGTCAACCATTGTATAAATTAATGCGGAAGATTTTGTGCCAAAGTTTTCTGCAATTTTATACATACCGGCTTCCATTTCATCACTCTCTTTGCTTCCTGCATAAAAGAAAAACTTGCCCGATACTTTTGCGGCAACAGAATCGGTATAGCTGCTTAACGCTGGCGCCGTCCAGAATGCCGGTGAAAAAATACCAGCTTTGCCAAACACCTGCGGATATTTTAATGCAGCATAATAACTGATAAGCCCACCCATTGATGAACCTGCAATCATCGTATTTTCTTTTGATGATAGTGTACGGAATTTTTTATCGATAAAAGGTTTTAATGTTTCGGCAATAAAAGCTGCGTACTCGTTTCCTTCTGCGTTAAATGTTTTTGTTTCTTTTTCATCTTTCCAAATAAATTCATACGGATTGTATTCATTCATTCTTGTATTACCGCCATTGTCAATACCAATTACAATGCAGGATGGTTTGCCTGCGGCACTTAATGAATCAATTATTTCATCAACACCCCACTCACCAGAAAATGAAGTGGCGTTATCAAATAAATTTTGCCCGTCGTGCATATACAAAACCGGGTATTGTTTTTTTGATGTGCTGTAACCGGGTGGCAGGTACATCCAAATGCGGCGGCTGCGGTTTAATTGCGGTATAAAAAAAGCAGTGTCTAAAACAGATACATTTACTGATGCTGTATGTGTAACTGCAGTTGAGGTAAATTTATCTTTCCAGCAGTTAATGTAATAAACAGAAAGCTCAGCAGTATCTGTTTTTAATGTACGGTTGGCCACATCAGTGCCGCTGCCAGTACATTCCACTTTATCCCATCCGCCCTGTGTAAACTTAAACTCAAGCTGTGTGCCTTTATCAAATACGGCCAATAAAAAAAGGGTGCCGTCCGCATCCTTTTTAAATTTATAATTACTGTCTGCAGGGTTCCATCCATTTATATTGCCTGCAAAATAATAATCACTATTACCGCCGCCATTATCTATTAAAATAAAAATTACCGAATCTTTTTGTGCAAAAAGATGCGTTGAAATAAAAGCAAGCAATATGGTTATCAAAAACTTTCTCAATAAATGAAAATTACAGTTGTGCCATGTATAATTTTATTTTTTCCATAAGCCCGTCTCCAACACTTACCACGGGCAAACGGAATTCATTATTACAAATGCCCATTTGGCTCATGTATGCTTTTACTCCGCTGGGGCTGCCTTCGGTAAAAAGGGAGTTTATAATATCTGTAAGTTTATAGTGCAAGGGCCTTGCTGCAGTAAAGTCACCTTTTAAGCAAAGCCGCACCATATCTGAAAATAAAAGGGGATAAGCATTGGCCACAACAGAAATTACTCCTGATGCTCCGCAGGCAATCATTGGTAGTGTAATACCGTCATCGCCGCTTATAACTTCAAAACCGGCAGGTTTATATTTTATAATCTCCATTATCTGATCAAAATTGCCGCAGGCTTCTTTGGTGGCAATAATGTTTTTACAGTTTGCTGCTATTTTTAAAGTTGTTTCTGCACTCACATTCATGCCGGTGCGTCCGGGTACATTATACATAATTAATGGCAGCGGGGCAGCATCATTTAATGCCTGATAATGCTGGTACAAACCATTTTGGTTGGGCTTGTTATAATATGGGCTTACAGAAAGTATAGCACTGTATCCTGTTAAATCA
>JAGVCC010000319.1 GCA_020059395.1 Chitinophagales bacterium
CATTGCTTTTTTGGTAACAGACAATACAGAAGAAATTGAAAATTTTACCGCCTTGCTTGATGGCAACTGGCTGCGTTTTACAAATGATAAAGGCCGCACTTTTGCCTATGTGTTTGATGAAAAATGTCCGCCGGGAGAACATGAATTAAAAATTACCGCCGAAGATCAGGCAGGAAATATTACAGAGAAAGTGTACCGGTTTACGAGGTAAAATGTAAAATGATTTCAATCAATATCTAATTAACCAATAAACCATTTAACTACTAATGGCAACACACTTAACAGAAGGAATAAAAGCGCCGGTGTTTAAAGGCAAAGATCAAAACGGCAATACCGTTAGTTTATCTGATTATAAAGGGAAGAAGCTGGTGTTGTTTTTTTATCCAGAAGATGATACCCCTACATGCACCATACAGGCTTGTAATTTGAGAGATAATTTTTCTTTACTAAAGGCAAATGGAATTGTGGTTATTGGCATAAGCCCCGATGATGAGAAAAAACATAAAAAGTTTGAAGCCAAATTTAACCTGCCTTTTACATTACTGGCCGACAGTAAGCATATTATTATTGATAAATACGGCGTTTGGGGAGAAAAGCAGCTGTATGGCCGTAAATACATGGGCCTGCACCGCACCACGTTTTTAATTGATGAAAAAGGCATTATTAAAAAAATATTTTTAAAGCCCCGTAATAAACAACATGCTGAAGAAATATTAAAGTTATGGCAACTAATTGCATGTTAATTCCGTTTATAATACAAAATATTCTGTATGAAAAAAATTACTGTAACATTATTTCTTGCAATTGGCTGTGTGTTATTTAATATTTCGTGCAGTAAAAAAAGCTCAGCAGATACAGGATCTGGCGGTGGTTCATGCACGGGTGTTTCTGCAAAATTTGCGGCAGATGTTCAACCAATTTTAACAACTGTTTGCTCCATTAACAGCAATTGCCATGCAAGCGGCAGTATTAACAGCGGAGGTCCGTTTACCAACCATGCACAGGTTGCAGCAAAAGCGGCAGCCATTAAAACTGCTATTTCAAACGGCACTATGCCGCAAGGTGGTTCCTTAAGTCAGGCACAAAAAAATGCATTTATTTGCTGGATAGATAGTGGCGCTCCTAACAACTAAGCTTTATGGAAAGTGGTGTACGCATAAAAGAAAACTCATGGCTGGCAAAAATTGCGGCGGCCAAATTACGCAGCAGCAGTGTTGCATTTGTGTTGGGCAATACCATCCACCTGCATAATGTATCTCAAAAAAACTTCTTGCAAAACCACGCTTGGCTAAAACACGAATTATGCCATATAAGACAGTTTAAACAGCATGGCTTTTTACTCTTTATTATAAAATACCTATGGCAAAGTGTAAAAAAAGGGTACTATAATAATCCTTTTGAAGTGGAGGCCCGGGCTGCAGAAGCATTATAACACCCATTCCACGTCTCCAAAATCAAAACTTCTTTCAATAGCATCTTTAGTTTGCAGCTGGCCGTGTGGTGTTACTCCGGTTATGGTTGTTTTAAATGTCAGGTTGTCTTTTTTAAACTTTACCTGCTGGTTTAGGCAGTATAAACGGCGGTTGTATTCTTTAAGCAGTTTTTCAGGCGGTGTATCAAATAATTTCTCTGTGCGCTGCAAAATTTTTTCATATAGTTCGCCGGTTACTTTAGTTATGTCAAACTCCCGGTCTGTTATTTGCTTTAAAGAAACCGGGTTGGGGAGGTTTCGGTTAAAATTTATCTGATTTACGTTTATGCCAACACCTGCCACGGCCCATTTCCATTTACTGCCGCTAAAAACATTTTCAATTAAAATACCGCCAGCTTTTTTGTTACGCCAATACAAATCATTGGGCCATTTTATGGTTATTTCTGTACGTACATATTTTTTAATAAAATCATAAGCAGCCATGGCCACAGCCATACTTAATAAAAATTGTTGCGCCGGCTTTAAAGCATCAGTTTTAATAATAACACTTAAAGCAATGTTTTTTCCGGGTTGTGCCGTCCAGCTTTTATTACGCTGGCCTTTGCCTGCTGTTTGTTCAAGCGCAGCAAAGGCCATTGCATGCTTTGCGGTGCCATTATGCACCAGTTGCATGGCATAATTGTTGGTACTGTCCGTTTGTTGCAGTATTTTAAGCAAAGCTTTGGTTTTTGGCTACAGTCAAATGGCAAAGAAGTGCTATTTTTGCCAGTAACTTGCAAGCTAAGTGAAGTTTGCAAAAAACAAAAGTTTATGTGCTGCGTTATTATTATGCTGCCAGCACCTCATTAAATAAAAAACAGGTTTACGTTTGAACAATTTATCAATTTTAAACACACGCAAAAAAAGCAGCGTAGTAAGGCTTACCCGAAACAGTAAAATTTTCAAAACAATTATACAGGCCATACAGGACAAAAAAGGCGAGCACATTGTAAGTATTGACCTGCGAAAGATACACGAGGCCGTGTCTGATTTTTTTATTGTTTGCCAGGCAAGCAGCACCACCCAGCTTAAAGCCATTGCAGACTCGGTAGAAGATGCCGTAAAAAAGAAATGCGAAGAGTTTCCCTACAAACACGAAGGCCGGCAGGCATTGCAATGGGTATTGATTGATTATGTAAATGTGGTAGTGCATGTAATGCTGCCAGAGCCCAGAAAATTTTACCAGTTGGAAGAAATGTGGAGCGATGCACCGCAAATGGAGCATATTGACGAATAAAACCAAACCTTTTTCGTTTACAATAAAATAAATTTCACCCGCAATCGTCTGTACACATAAAACAGTGCAGTATAAATAAAGTATAAACAAACCATGAGTCAGCAAGATAACAGCAGAAAAAAATTTATTCCCGAAAACAACATGCCTCCCGGCAGTGAAGATCCTAAGAAAAAAAGCCGGTTTAATATTTACTGGTTTTACGGCATTTTGTTTATTGCCATAGTTGCCTGGAATCTTGTAAGGGGTGTATCAACAGAGGGTATTGAGTCAGACAAACTAAAGTTTTACGAAATGGTAAAACAGGGGGATGTTGAAAAGATTTTAATTGTTTCCAACAAAACACCTTCAATTGTAAGGGTTTTTGTAAAAGCAGACAGCTTAAAAAACAAAAGCGATTTTTATAAAACAATATTTAGTGGCGAAGATGATATTGCAAAAAAATACGAGTCGCTTAAAAAAATAAAAGCGCCACAGCTTTATTTTACCATTGCCGACCCTAAAACCTTTACCGCTCAAATGGAGGAAGAGTTTTATAAAGTCAATCCCGGGGTTATAAAAGTAAAAGACGGTTTTAAAACAGAGGGAGAAATTTTTGGACAAATCATCAGTACGTTACTGCCCATTTTACTAATTGGGCTGTTGTTTGTGTTAATGATGCGTAAAGTGGGTGGTCCCGGTGGTGGCGGTGGCCCCGGCGGTATTTTCAATATCGGTAAATCAAAAGCCACATTGTTTGATAAAGGCACCCGAGTAAACATCACTTTTGCAGATGTTGCTGGTTTAGATGAGGCCAAAGTGGAAGTTATGGAAATTGTAGACTTCCTGAAAAATCCAAAAAAATACACCAACCTGGGTGGTAAGATACCCAAAGGAGCGTTATTGGTTGGCCCGCCCGGTACTGGTAAAACCCTGTTGGCAAAAGCCGTTGCCGGAGAAGCGCAGGTTCCCTTCTTCAGCCTTAGTGGTAGCGATTTTGTTGAAATGTTTGTAGGGGTGGGTGCCAGCCGTGTACGTGACTTGTTTAAGCAGGCACGTGAAAAAGCACCGTGTATAATTTTTATTGATGAAATTGATGCAATAGGCCGTGCCCGTGGTAAAAATGTAATGATGAGTAATGATGAAAGGGAAAACACCCTTAACCAGCTGCTGGTGGAAATGGACGGTTTTGGTACCGATTTAGGCATCATTATTCTTGCTGCCACCAACAGGCCAGATGTACTGGACAGCGCCTTATTGCGCCCCGGCCGTTTCGACCGCCAGATTACCATTGACAGGCCAGATTTAGTGGGAAGGGAAGCAATTTTTAAAGTACACTTAACGCCAATAAAAATTTCTCAAACATTAGACATTCATAAACTGGCCGAACAAACACCAGGTTTTGCGGGTGCAGATATTGCTAATGTTTGTAACGAAGCTGCCCTTATTGCCGCAAGAAAAAATAAAGAAGCGGTGGATATGAGCGACTTTCAGGATGCTATTGACCGTGTAATTGGCGGCCTTGAAAAAAAGAACAAATTAATTCTGCCAGAAGAAAAAGAAATTATTGCTTACCATGAAGCAGGCCATGCTATTTGCGGCTGGTATCTGGAGCATGCTTACCCGTTACTAAAAGTAACTATTGTGCCAAGAGGCACCGCAGCTTTAGGCTATGCACAATACACGCCCAGAGAACAATATCTGTATAATACTGATCAGCTGATTGACCAGATATGTATGACACTGGGCGGCCGTGCCAGCGAACAAATTTTCTTTGGAAAAATAAGCACTGGCGCCAGTAACGATTTGCAGCAAATTTCTAAAATTGCTTACAGCATGGTTACGGTGTATGGCATGAATGATAAATTGGGCAACATCAGTTACTACGACCCTGCGCAGGAGAATTATTTTACTAAACCTTACAGTGAAGAAACAGGTAAGCTGATTGACGAAGAGGTACGGAAATTAATAGAAGAAGCATATGTAAGAACAGTAAGGTTGCTTACAGAAAAGAAAGATGATGTTGAAAAACTTGCTAAAGAATTACTGAAAAAAGAAGTACTGTTTCAAAGTGATGTGGAAGCACTTATTGGCAAACGCCCCTTTGAAGAGAAGAAAGTGCTGGATGTAAAAGATGACACTTCTGTAATAGTGCCGCCAACCGGTGAGGTAACAAATATTGATGCCATTAATAATAACCAGGCTTAAATAATATGGCAGTTTCTGCAGCAAAAGAAAATATTTTAAAAAGAATAAGACAGGCACTGAGCAATCCGGTGCCTGTACCTTTTCCGCAAAGTGAAGGTGCTAACTCTGTATTTAACCCAGTGCCGGACGATTTAGGCGTTGTGTTTGCAGAGGAGTTTATAAAATTGCAGGGTAAATTTGCTTTTTGTGCCGATGAAGCAGACATGCTGCAACAAGTGCAGCAGCTAATTACAGCCAAGGAGTGGACAAAAGTGTACTGCAGTGAAGATAAATGGAACGACAGTTTTAGCAATACCATCAGCCTTTCCACCTGCGATGTTTCTGTAACCGGCTGCGAATTATTAGTGGCACGTACAGGTACCATCGTAATGAGTGCAGCGCAGCAAAGTGGCCGTACCACAAGTGTGTATGCGCCCATACATATATGCATTGCTTATACCAGCCAGCTGGTGTATGATATTAAAGATGCCCTTCAGGCAGTAAAAGAAAAATATACTGGCAACATCCCGTCACTTATAACATTTGCCAGTGGCCCCAGCCGTACAGCCGATATTGAGAAAACGCTGGTTACAGGGGTGCACGGGCCAAAAGAAGTGTATTGCTTTTTGGTGGAAGCCTAATTGCTTTTTTACTTTTATCTTTATAGGGTTATGAGTAACAGCAATTATAATTTATTTGTTTACGGCTCTCTTCGCAGCGGTTTTCAGCATGAGGCATACCAGTATATAGCGCAGTATTTTACTTTGGTTGGTCAGGCAACAGCAAAAGGCAATTTGTATGATATGGGAGCGTACCCCGTTGCTGTACCAACAACCGCAAACACATTTATACACGGCGAACTATATACCCTAAGCAGGCCGGAAGAGTTTTCTTACATTATTGGCCAGTTAGACGATTACGAAGGCGTATATGCAGAAGAAGGTGAAACACCTTTGTATACAAGAGGAACAGCCATTGTTTACTGTAACGGGCAGCCACACACAGCATGGGTATATTGGTTTACTGGTAATACCCATGGCTTGCCACAACTTATACACGGCGATGTACTGCAATATTTGAAAGACAAAAACAAATTATAGTACACATGCAACTGGCTTCCGGCAAAAAAATTTACTTTCTGTCCGATTTTCACCTTGGTGTGTCCGGCGAAGTTTCAAGCCTTGAAAGAGAAAAAAAAATCATCAGGTTTTTAGACGAGGCCGTTAAAGATGCAGCTGTAATTTTTATAGTGGGCGACCTGTTTGATTTTTGGTATGAATATAAAACCGTGGTGCCCCGTGGGTATGTACGCATACTGGGTAAGCTGGCGCAAATAACCGACAGTGGTATTGCCATTCACTTTTTTGTAGGCAACCACGATATGTGGATGAAAGATTATTTTCAAAAAGAAATGAACATCCCTGTGTACTTTGAGCCGGTTGCATTTGAATTTAACAATAAGAAATTTTTAATTGGTCATGGCGATGGTTTAGGCCCGGATGACCATGGGTATAAACTTTTAAAAAAGATATTTCGCAACCCGGTTTGTCAATGGCTTTTTGGAATATTGCCGCCATATATCGCCATGGGACTGGCAAGTTACTTTAGCCGCAAAAGCAGGGCAAAAGCACTGGCACAAAATAAGGATGCGGTGTTTTTAGGCGAAGAAAAAGAGTGGTTGATTATTTATTGCAAAGAAGTATTACAAAAACAGCACTACGATTTTTTTGTTTTTGGCCACAGGCACTTACCTATTAATTTTAACTTAAGCCAAAGCAGCCTTTATATTAATTTGGGCGACTGGTTAAAGTATTGCAGTTACGCTGTGTTTGATGGCACCAACCTTGAGCTTAAATATTATAATAACTGATAAAAATTGAGCAGCATCAAAAAAATATTTTTTTTCTTTCTGGGCTGCTGTGCGGCTGTAGTTACACATGCACAAAACGATTCTCTGTTCAACTTTGAAAAAACAATAAAAGGGAGCTTTTCAAATTTTTCGGTTGACAATCTTGATAATATTTACCTGCTTACTGCCACTAACCAGTTAAAAAAAGTAAACAGCCGCGGCGACTCTATGGCTGTGTTTAACGATATTAAACGGTTTGGCACAGTATCGCAAATTGATGTAACCAATCCGCTTAAAATTTTGCTGTACTATAAAAATTTTGCCACGGTTGTGGTGTTAGACAGGTTTTTAAACCAGCGCAATATTATTAACCTGCGCAGGCAAAACATTTTTTCGGTAAACAGCATTGCCACATCTTACGACAATAATATTTGGCTGTATGATGAACAGGAATACAAACTGAAAAAAATTGACGACGATGGCAAAGTGGTGTTGGAAAGCAATGACCTTAGAATGACTTTTGACAGCGTACCCACAGCCATACAGCTTACCGACCGCAATAATTATATTTACCTGTACGATACCGCCAAAGGGTTTTACAGTTTTGATTACTACTTCAGTTACAAAAATCGAATGGCATTTTTACAATGGCAAAATACAGG
>JAGVCC010000390.1 GCA_020059395.1 Chitinophagales bacterium
CCCATCAGCTTTTTTGCAAAATGACCAATCATCATTGTTACAATTGGGTTGCTCATTAAACTGCTTTTACCTTGCTGCTGTCCGCCGCCACCAAACAATGAAAGTATACTTTCTAAACCACCGCCTGCAACTAAATTTTGCAGTCCGCCTGCTACAGTGTTGGTAGCTTCTGCCACCACAGCTTCATTTTGTTCGTTAGGCACTGCAGGGTTATTAATAACAGCGTCGCCAGCTACGCCTTTAATCATGTTAAATAAATTGTCAAGCATCTTTTAAAAAGGTTTATAAGTGAATGAATGTTTTACGCACTGTAAGATAACAGAAATACTGAAACAGTTGCAACAGTAAATTATTAATTCTGCTGGGTAAGCTTTTCAGCATTTTCTGCAAACTGCAAGGCATCTATAAATTCCTGCACCTCGCCATTCATAACCACATCCAAATTATATACAGTAAGCCCAATTCTATGGTCGGTTACACGCCCTTGCGGATAGTTATAAGTACGGATTTTAGCACTCCTGTCGCCTGTACTCACTAAACTCTTACGCACATGTGCAATAGCCTCTTCGGCCTTTTTTACTTCCGCCTCGTACAATTTAGTACGAAGCATTTCCATAGCTTTTAATCTATTGCCTAACTGGCTGCGTTCTGTTTGGCAAACCACCACTACCCCAGTGGGTTTATGGGTAAGAAACACTTTTGTTTCCACCTTATTTACATTTTGCCCGCCTGCACCACCGCTTCGGGCTGTTTCCATTTTTATATCACTTTCCCTCAATTCAAAATCCACCTCATCAGCTTCGGGCATAACAGCCACTGTTGCTGCACTTGTATGTACACGACCGCTGGCCTCGGTATCTGGCACCCGCTGCACCCGGTGTACACCACTTTCAAACTTTAAAGTACCATACACATCATCACCAATAACTTCCACCTGCACCTCTTTATATCCGCCCACGGTGCCCTCACTTTCACTTAAAAGAGCTGTTTTCCAACCCTTTTTTTCACAATATTTCAGGTACATCCGCAGCAGATTGCCAGCAAACAGGCTGGCTTCATCGCCACCTGTACCAGCCCTTATTTCCAAAATGGCATTTTTTTCATCAAAAGGATCTTTGGGTATCAGCATTTGGCGAAGCTTGTTTTCCAACTCCTGCTTTTTTTCTTCTAATAAGGGCAATTCTTCTTTTGCAAGGCCTCGCATTTCTTCATCATCGCCCCCAAGTACTTCTTTGTTAAACTCAATATCGTCCAATACTTTTACATACTCCGCACGGCCCTGCACAATTTTTTCCAGGCTGCGGTATTCTTTACTTACAGCAGCAAATTGTTTGTTATCGTTTACAATTTCGGGGTTGGTAAGTGCCACCGACAAATTGTCGAATTTTCCTTTTATTGCATCTAATTTATCCAGCATAATATTTACAGGTTATTTAACCAGCAGTACAGCATGACCCGATATCATTGTGTCACTCACTTGTACAGCATACCTTTGTGCAGCTTTACCTGCGTTTTATAAACAGGCGGCAAAATTACAATTATTAAACCATCACTTTGTACAGAAAATTTACTGCCGCACATATTTTTAATGGCTTTGATTGGCTGCCACCCAACTCTGTGCTGATTACAACAGCCGATGGGGGCATTGTTGAAATTGCAGAAAGACAAAATGCCGGAGATGACGTTGAAATACTGGATGGTATTTTAAGCCCGGCTTTCGTAAATGCACATTGCCACCTGGAGCTATCGCACTTAAAAGGCAGCATTGCCGAGCATACCGGCTTAGTTGATTTTGTATTTAAAATAATTACACAAAGACAGGCTGACGCAGCAGCCATTGCTGCAGCCATTGTAAAGGCCGAAAACCAAATGCTGCAAAACGGAACTATTGCTGTGGGTGATATTTGCAACACCACCAATACAATTGAACCAAAAAAAACTTCCAGCCTTTTCTATCACAACTTTATTGAAGTGGCCGGCTTTGTACCGGCTGCAGCACAAAGCAGGTTTGATGCTGCTTTACAAATACTACAACAATTTAAAAAAAGTACGGCAACTAATCTGCAATATGCAACAATCAATCCGCATGCGCCATACTCGGTTTCGCCGCATTTGTTTAACCTCATCAATCAATATCCCGGCAACAGCTTAGTTACCATGCATAACCAGGAAACGCCTGCAGAAAATGAATTTTTTAAAACCGGCTCTGGAGATTTTTTAAGGTTATATGAGCAATTAAGTATCGACATTTCTTTTTACAAATCATCGGGGAAAAGCAGTTTGCAAACCATACTGCCTCACCTTACAAACAAGCAATCGCTATTATTGGTGCATGATGTTTGCACTGAGAAAGATGATATTAAAGCTGTAAACCAAATGATTGCCTCTGGCTTAATTAGTGCTGCTCATTTTTGCCTTTGCCCTAACGCTAATCTTTACATAAGCAACAGTTTGCCCAATGTAAATAGCCTGTTAAATAATCAATGTAGTATTGTTCTTGGTACCGATAGCCTAGCAAGTAATCATCAACTAAGTATTTTGGAGGAAATGAAAACACTGCAGCGGCATTTTCCGCAATTGCAAACTTCACAACTGCTGCAATGGGCCACCACTAACGGAGCCCGTGCCCTGCAAATGCTGCAAACACTGGGCAGTTTTGACCCCGGCAAAAAACCTGGGGTGGTTTTAATCACCCAAGTGCAAGGTAATGTGCTTACTAATAAAAGTACTGCTAAAAGAATTATATAATGGTATTTACGCTTTTCTAAATACACGATGCTGCTTTGCTATAACAATAATTTTGTTAAAACTAGCTTACTATAAAAAGTTGATTGTTTCTTTATTTTAAAACAGGGTACTTAATTTTTACTGTAAAAAAAAGCCCCCCTAAAAATAGGGGGAGCTTCCTGCTATTCGTATTCACCTTTGTACTTAGTTTATTGGCCGCCACGGTTACCACCACCTCTTTGTGGTCTTAATGAAGGCTCAATTTGTTCTTTAAATATTTTCAGTTGTTCTTCTGTAAGAACAGCTTTTAATTTTGTGTCTCTTTCCTCTGTCATTTTTTGCCTTGCAGCCTGCCATGCATCCCTGTCCATCTGTCCGCCACCTGCTCTCATTTCTTCCATTTTTTTATCCTGCTCTTTAAAGGATTCTAAAAAAATATCGTCTACCTGTTTCAATTTAGCGGCATCTAATTTAAAAGCGCTGTCAATTTTTTCATGTATTGGCTTTAATCGTTCTTCGGGTGTGCGGCGTTGAAAATTACCACCTCCCTGTGCCATTGCTGTAAAACCTGTTAATGCGGCTATTGCCAGTAACAAAACTTGTTTTTTCATGTGTTGTTTTTTTCGTTTTTAATAATGGCTTTATTATAAGACGACCGGCTAAAAAAAAGCCGTCGCAGTTTTTATTTTTTTTCTTCAGCCTTTTTAGGCTTGCGGCTCCACATTTTATAAAACTGGCTGTCAAATTTTGGCAATTGTTCTGCAGTACACAGTTTTCTTACTTCCAGCATATTGCTGTAAAACTGTACTTCCATGCCCTTTTGCCTTTCTGCAGATTTTGAGGCGGCTTCTGCTATAACAGAGTCGCTGAAAGCCTGTGCACCTACTTCTTTAAAAAGCAGTTCTTTAGCCGTACGCATTTCTTCAAAATTACTTTTCATTTTTTCACGGTGTTGTTTGGCAAGGGTATCGTACTGCTGTAATTGTGCCGGGGTAAAGCCAATATCTTTTTGTAAAAAATCTTTGGCAGCAGCGTTTCTGTCAAATGAAGATTTTTTTCCACCGTCTTTATCTTTATTAAATAAAAAGAAAAGCATAGCAATATTGGTAAGCAACAGTATTGCTATAATAAGCAGAAAAAGCTTGCTTTTGGTTTGTGTACTCATTTTATGGTTCTAAGTTTTCTATGTAATTAAATGATGCCACAGCTGTATTGTAATCATCCGCCACTGTAAACTGATCTTCGGTACCGGCAACACCATCGGCAGTGCTGTTAAGTGTAAACACAGCAGTATTAACACCTACTACCAGCAATACACATGCAATTGCAATTGCAGGGCGGGAGAGAAAGCGGAGGGCACCGTCCCACGTACCTTCTTGCCTGCGCTGCATTTTAGTCGTAAGCCTTGTAAATAAATACGGCTTTGTTGTGGCCCGCTGTATGCCGTCAAGGCTGTTCAGCGTTTCATCCACCAGTTTGTTTAATTGTTCGTTATTCATAATCTTAAGCAATATTTTTTGTGTAATAATTTTTTAAAATTTTTCGCAGGTTGGCTTTTGCCCTTGCAATAAGCGACTCTACTGCTGTAACGGAAAGGTTCATAATTTCTCCAATTTCATGGTGCTTCAATCCTTCCAGTTTATGCAAAGTAAAAACCGCACGCTGGTTATCGGGCAACTGCTCCAATGCTTTAAAGAGGGTAGCTGCTTTTTCTTTCTGCTCCATTAATACACCGGGGTGGTTAAAATCTTCCGGATGTATCACTTCTTCATTACTGCCGCCAAATAACTGCTGTACAAATGCAAAACGTTTTTTTGTCTTTTTTCGTTTTAAATGATCCAGCGATTTTGTAACCGCAATGCGGTACAGCCATGTACTGAATTTGCTTTCGCCTTTAAAAGAACTAACCGACTGGTACACCTGTATAAAAACCTCTTGTGTTATATCATCCGCATCCTCTTCATTTTGCACTATGCCGGCTGCAGTATTGTACACCATGTCCTGCCACTCATCCACCATCTTTTTAAAGGCGGTAGCATCTCCCTGCTGCAGTTGCGTAATGAGTTCCGGTTGATTCACAAATTATTTATATCCAGTCTAAAGTTACTTAAAATCCACCTGACCCCATACCACCACCACCCGGGCCCCAGCCACCCTGTGGCCTGTTAAAATTACCACCGCCGTTTTGCCTTGTTGCTGCTACGCCAAAGTTTTTAAGCTTGTAAGTAAATGTAAGCATAAAATATTGGCGCAAAACCTGTGTTTGTACATCTTGTATGTAAGTGTCTGTTACATTTCTTACTATACTTTGGTTTTGTTTCAATAGGTCAAAAACGGATAGCTTGATTTCGCCAGATTGGCCTTTTAATAGTTTTTTACCAATTGCCGCATTCCACAACCAAAAACTTTGGTTAAAGCCAGCAGCTAAACCGGTGTTTACATTTCCTGAAATATCGTTTTGAACAAACCAACCTTTTTTACTTAATACATTTATTTGTGCTCCAGCTGCTTGATTAACAAATTTTGTAGTAGTATTGGAAGATGAAGCATTATTAAAATTAGCGCTGTACGAAAGATTAAAATCTACATACTCGCTAATGTTGCTTGCAAATACTACGCCTGTATTGTACACATAGTTATTAGTAACGGTATTTTGATAATCAATAAAACCGGGCAACCTGGAGTAACTAAATCCTGCGTTTACATTTAAAGTGGTTTTAATAAATTTCAACGGCATACTGTAGGTGAAAAATGTACGCAAACTTTTGTACCCATTTAAATTTATTGGTTTACTAAACTGCGATCCGCTGGCCACTTTTACATTTTGTATCACCGAATCGTTGGGGAAATACACTGCTGTAGAAATATAATCACTTGCTGTTTGCAGCATTAAGTTTGCAAAAAAACTTTTGCTGGTTTTTGAATTGGTGTACGAATAACGGCCTGCTAAAAAATGAGTGTATGATTGTTTAAGATCAGGATTGCCACTACTTACATTTAAAGGGTTGTTATTATTAACTACGTCTTGTAACTGGCTGATGGATGGAAAATTGGTGGAGGCCCGGTAAAACACACGAATATTGCTAACCAATGATAATTTTTTTCGCCACATTACATTAGGCAATATATTGCTGAACGATTGATTAACGGATGTTGCTGTTGGAAAAACACGCTGACTTTCTAATGTAGAGTTTTGAAAATTTACTCCAAAAGAAAGTTGCTCATCCCTGCTTTGTCCTAAGCGATAATTTACACCCACATTATTAGTGGTAATGGTATTATCAAAACGGTTGGATAATGAGGTATCAAAAAGAGAATATTTTGCTCCATCGTAATTAAATATTTGCTGGTCGGCCTTATTTTTTTGTACTGAAGGAGTATAATCAATTTGTAACTGTGCCTTTTTACCTATAGGCTCAGTATAAGCAATATTACCGCCAATGGTAGTACCCGTGGTATAATTATCTGTAAACCTGTTGGCCACCGAATCTGTTTCAATACCCAAATTATAATATTTATAGTCAGAGTTGGTTACACTTGTACCATCATTTTTACTCCAGCCGGTATTAAAACCAAATGAAATAGTACGGCCACGCTTTGGAAAAGAGTGACGGAACATAATATTGTTTCGGATGTTATATCCGCTTCTGTCAGATGTACCGTTGTTTACAGATGCACTGGAATCGATTTTTCCACCGATAGTTCTTGTATTCGAAAAAGACTCTGATTTATTATCCTGAAAACTAATGCTGGGTATAATAAATATAGAGTTAGAAGAATCAATTTTATACTCTAACCTCATATTAACACGATGGTTATTATTGGTAGATGCTGAAGCACTATTTGCATTTTCTACTATCTGTTTACCCCCATAATTGGTTATCTTATTACTCTGGCTCTGGTTGGTGTTGGTACTGTTATTGTAAAAATAGCTACCTGATAAAGTTAATTTTTTACCATACACATTACTAAAGTTTAACCCTGCGGCATTGGTTTTACTAATACCGCTGGATTGGCCAACATTAAAATTATCGGCACCACCGCCACCACCACCGCCTCTTCCTCCGCCACGGTTACCGCCACCACCACTACTGGTTACGCCCAACAGATCCTGCGATGAAAAGTTTTGCAGGTTGATATTATTAAAATTGCCTACAAACGATAGCCGCCTGTTGCCTTTAAAAAAACTTACGTTACCACCTGCGCTATAGCGGTCATCTGTTCCGCCACCGGCATATATTCTCCCAAACTGGCCATTTTTAATACCCGATTTGGTTACAATATTTACCGTTTTTACAGAATTGCCATCATCAAAACCTGTCAACTGTGCTTGGTCGCTCAGCCTGTCAAATACCTGTATCTTATCAATTACATCCGCTGGTAAATTTTTTAATGCTGCGGTGGCATCATCACCAAAAAAGTCCCTGCCATCCACAGTTACCTTCCTTACCGATTCGCCCATGGCAGTTACCGTACCATCTTTAGCAACAGTAATACCGGGCAGTTTTTTCACTAAATCCTCAGCCGTAGCATCCGGGTTTACTTTAAACTGGCTGGCACTAAATTCTGATGTATCGCCTTTTTGCTTAACAGGTGCTGTGGTGGCCACAACTGTTATACCCGACAAATCGGTGGCAATTTTTGCTAATGTAAATGGAATGGCTTCTCTATTACTTGCCTGAAGGTTAATTTTTTGCTCTATTTTTTCGTAGCCGCTAAAACTTATTTTTACAATATATGCTGACGCATCAAGATTGCTGAATAAAAAATTGCCCTTGGCATCAGACACACGCAGTTGTTTTTGAGCACTGTCTTTTTGCGAAACAAGGGTAACTGTGGCACCGCCAATGGCCGCTTTATCTGCTTTGTCGTTTATTTTTCCTTTTAAAGTAATATTTTGGGCATAACCCATTGCAGATAAAAGCAATAGTGCAATGGGTAAAGTAACTTTAAAAAAAACCGGTTTTGTTTGCATATCACATTAGACGATACTGTTAAAAAAAGCTGTCGCAGCCCTTTATAGCATTGGCAGATTAGCTTTTTACAGCTAACTTGCAGCCCTAAAAATTAACAGCATGGAATATAATAAATTAGTATCCGTTACGGGCTTAGGTGGATTGTTTGAACTGCTTTCATCAAAATCTGATGGTGCAGTGGTTCGTTCGCTGGAAGATAACAGCAGTAAATTTGTAAGCAGCCGTATCCATAATTTTTCCCACTTAGAAAGTATTGAAGTATATACCACTAAAGACAATATAAATTTGGTGGATGTTTTTAAAGCTATGAAAGAAAGCGGTGAAAAACTGCCTGACGCCGGAGATAATAAAGCCGTTAAACAATATTTTGAAAAAGTGGTGGCTGATATGGATTTTGAAAGAGTATATACCAGCGATATGAAGAAAATGATAAAGTGGTTTGAAGTACTTACAAAGCACAATATTGAGCTGAAGTTAAGCGACCTGCCACTGGAAGAAGAAGGGCAAACCACCGCAGTAAAAGCAAAACCAACCGAACAAAAAACAGCCGCTGTTAAAAATGCACCTGCTAAAAAAATAAATATGCCACGTAAAATGGCTTAAGCAATAAAACACAGATGACGCTGATTTAACGGATTAGCACTGATTTTTAAATAAATGATATCCTGCTGTACCTTTAACTATAGCAGGATATTTAAGTTTTACTACTCACCATTAACAACTCATCACTCACGTATGTATTCTGCAAACATAAAAAAACTGCCCCGCCTTTTTTTACCGGTAAATTTTACAGTAAGTAATTGGGAAAGCTTAGAACCCTATTTTAAAGAACTTTTAGAAAGAACAGTTAACACCAAAGCGCAACTGGAGCAATGGCTGAAAGACCAGAGCGAACTGGAAGCCGTGGTAAATGAAGATGCCTGCTGGCGGCAGATACGCATGACCTGTGATACAGAAAATAAAACACTGGAAGAAGCTTTTAACTTTTTTGTGATGGAAGTACAGCCCAAAATTCAGCCATATGCAGATGCGCTGAATAAAAAACTGGTAAACCATCCGCTGCTGAATGAACTGGATGCACCAAAATATTTTACTTATTTACGCAGCGTAAAAAAAAGTATTGAGCTGTTCAAAGAAGAAAATATTCCCTTACAAGCCGATATGGCTGTGCTGCAACAACAATACGGAGTAACCACCGGTAAAATGACGGTAACAGTAGATGAGCAGGAATACACTTTGCAACAAGCTGCTAAATTTTTAGAAAGTCACGACCGCAGCAAGCGTGAAGAAGTGTACCGTAAAATACAAGATCGTAGACTGGAGGACAAAACCACACTGAATGATTTATACAATCAGCTTACAGCAAAGCGTAACGAAGTGGCAATAAACGCAGGCTTTAAAAATTATACGGAATTCCGCTTTAAAGAATTAGGAAGATTTGATTATACAGAGAAAGACTGCTTTCAGTTTCATGAAGCAGTAAAACGCCATGTGCTGCCACTGGTAAATGAAATTTATAAAAAGAAAAAAGAAAAACTGGGTTTAGATACATTACGACCATGGGATATTGATGCAGAGCCAGAAGGTACAGCACCGCTGCGCCCTTTTGCAACAGGTAATGAACTGCTGCAAAAATCAATTGATTGTTTTACGCAGCTGCGTCCGTTTTTTGGCGACTGCCTAAAAAAAATGAATGAGCTGCAGCATCTGGACCTGGAAAGCCGTATAGGCAAAGCCCCAGGTGGTTATAATTGCCCGTTGGCAGAAAGCGGTGCCCCGTTTATTTTTATGAATGCCGCCGGGCAAATGCATGATGTAACCACAATGGTGCATGAAGGCGGCCATGCCGTGCATTCTTTTTTGGCTCACAACTTGGAACTAAGCGGCTTTAAAGAATACCCAATGGAAATTGCCGAAGTGGCCAGCATGAGTATGGAACTGTTTAGTATGGATTACTGGCAAACATTTTTTGATAACCCTTCAGATTTACAAAGAGCAAAAGAGCACCAGCTGGAAAGAGTAATAACTATTTTTCCCTGGATAGCTATTATTGATAAATTTCAGCACTGGATATACAGCCACCCGGCGCATACTAATGA
>JAGVCC010000264.1 GCA_020059395.1 Chitinophagales bacterium
AGTATTAAGCAAGCTTAATGCACAATTTATTAAAAACTATATACAGCAGGATGTGGCCGCACACAATGAAATTATTCACACCGATTTTGTTTGTATTGAAAACAGCGGTAACATTATTGGGCGTGATAAATATATAAGTAACTGGGCTTCCGATTACCAAAAAAGCGGGGTGGATACTTTTTACCATACTGATGAAGTAATAAGAATATTCGGCTCCATGGCACTTGTGCGCTCAAAAAGTATTTATACCTATACCACAAATGGTATACAGCATACTGGCGCTTCTGTTTATACAGATACGTACATTAAAGAAAATGGCAGATGGTGGTGTGTGCAGGCCCACATGACACCAGTAAGATAATGCAACAGGGCATCAATTATTTTTTCTCACAAACCTGTTACCACAACCTTCAATACAAGCGGGCTCAACTGGCCAAAGGTTTAATATGCCACTAACACTGTCAATAACGTAACCCATTTTAACCACTCCTGTTACTGTTTGCGCTGGCGAAAACTGCAATGTTATACTATCTGTTTGTTGATAACGGGTGGCGCCTTTTAAAAAGCTTTCAGATGGTATAAATGTGCCATCTTCTTTAAACTCAATATATTGGTTGGCTGGTGAGGGTGTCTGCCACATCATAGGGCCACCAATGCTGTAGCCATATTCTTTATATATCCATTTGCCTGTAAGGTTAAAATTTACCGGCACTTCAGTACCCTTTTTACAGGAAATGATGTTTACCAGGCATAAAGCAAAAAGTATAATAGCTAGAGGTTTCATACCATTGTTTTATGGCTGACAATGTAACATCAGAATTCGTTGCAGGTTGGGGTAAAATATTTTCACTCGCCTGTTTTCATCCTTCAATTGCTGCTGCGTCAGGAATATGGCATCAGATAAAATACAGGCTTGTAAAATAAGACAGCGGCCGCTTCAATTATAAAAGCGGCCGCTGCTTACAATGTCAAGGGCTTATTTGCGGTTGGCAGCAATATTTAATTTCAAATTTACTTCAGGACGAATGAATCTATCGCCTAAAGATTTATCGTTACCATAAGACAGGCCCCACTGACTGCGGTCAATATTAAAATCAGCAACAGCAGTGATACTGTTTTCGGCTACAGATACCTTTGCAGGAAAACTGATATTTTTTGTACTGTCTTTCAGTTTTAGGTTACCACTAATAATATGAGTGGCACCAGCAAGCAGGCTTTTAATTTTCACACTGTCATACACTTCCACTCCTGAAATTTCGAAAGTGGCTGTGCCATACTTAGCAGCATCAAAAAAATCAGGAGATAATAGGTGTCCTTTTAATTTTGATGCACCGGCTGTATCAGCATCCGTAATAACCATACTGCCAATATTTATTACAAAATTACCCGCTGTAAGCTTGCCGTCTTTAACAGTAACTTCTCCGCTTTGCAGCTTAAAAGCACCCGTATGCTTACCTGTTGGCTTTGTACCTGTAAAATCAACATTTGAGGCAGTTAAATCTGCTGCGAATGTAACGCCGTCAGCAGTTACTGCTGCTTCTTGCTTTTCTGTAGTGGCTGCCTTATCTGCTTCAGGAGCCTGATTGCAGGCAGTAAATAAAAACATTACTGTACCTGCTAATAAAATTGTTTTTTTCATTGTATTTTTTTTGAGCAGCAAAAATACAATGTTTCAACAATGATTTGTATTTTATTATTCTACTTACAATTTCCCATTTTGGCCTGGGCTTCCGTTCTACTTTATAAAATACCATGGCATTTTTTATAATGACATCATACAATAAAAATCCTCTTTTTACAGGATAGCGCCCATTGCTTACAACAAGTAAGTTTGTTGTATCAACATCACAAAAATAAAATTATGAAACAAACTATTATTACTGTTTTACTTTTTTTGTTTGCAGGCAGCATAAGCGCACAAACTAAATTTGGTATTGCAACATTTACTACGCCAGCCGGCTGGCAGGCAAATCAGCAGCAGCATACCATGGTACTTGATAAAGGCCAGACAAAAGGCCAAAGCTGCAGTATTACTATTTTTTCAACAGAGCAGGCGGCTGTAAACGGCGAAGCAATATTTTTAAAATATCTTGCCGCAAAAACAGGCGCAGCAATGCGGTTTGATAAAAATTTAAAAGCTGTAAAACGCAGTGAACAAAATGGCAACATTTGTTATGGTACAAAAGGCACTGCCCAAAACGCCGATAAACAGGCAACCGCTTACTTTTATGCTGTTACCAATGGCAAGCAAACTTTTTTTATACAACTAATTTCTGATGGCGATGCATGCACAAATGATTTTAAAAATTTTTGGGCAGGCTTGCTGGTTGACCCCGCCGCACAGGAAGAGGCGGCAACAAGCAATGCAAAAAGAAAGAAAGCAGCCCCAGCGGCAGTACCGGCTGCACCGGCACCAATGATGTAACAATTTTATTTTCAGCAGTAAAATGTATAAGGCTGTACAGCTTTATTCATTTTACATTAAGGGAGCGTTAAGCAGATGCAAAACAATTGCAACTATATTTAAAGACTTTACAAGAATTTATTTGTCGGGCAATTTTGTTAAGAGGCATCTCCCCCTTTAATAAAATTAAACATGTCATTGTTAATATCATCGGCTGCATCGCTGTCTGTAATTTGAGCAAAAGCACTGTATGTGGCACCAATACTGAAAGGCAAACTGAACAACAGACCAATACCGCATGGAATTATACTTACGGTAATAATCAACCACAAAACAACTAGTAAACCAATTATCCTCATTAAATTAAATGTACTTATTCTGCGTGAGAGCTGCATGGCAGGCCATGCATCCATTTTATATACAACTATAAAATGCGTACTGAAAATCCATATGGTTTTAAGCAATAACATTGCCACCAGAAACAGAGAAAAAAATAAAATATTTTGTGTATTAAGAAAAATCTTTTTAAGGATAACTGCAATTTCTTCCTGATTGCGTATGGCATCAGGCCCCTGTGTTGCGTCGTACAGTTCAATTATTTGCGGTAAAAAGTTATAGAAACACAGGGCTGCAATACCCAAACCAATTACCGTCTGTATTAAAGTGGCCACTAAAACAGGCGTGGCGTAATTAAAGCCTTTAAACATATCACCAAAATCATCCCAGCCAAAACCTTTTGATATACGCCAGGTGAGATACACAGCACTGGCCATAAAACATGGGCTTAGTATAAGATTGTTGGCAAGTCCGCCTACAAAAGGTATCATGCCCACACCAACACCTATCATTACAGTTAGTACTCCGGCTGCTATATAGTAACCTAAATATTTTGAGATAAGATTCCACCCATCGCCAATGGCAAGGCCAATAGAAAAAGAGCCTTTTGTTTCCTGAAGCGCTGCAATTGATTTCATTTTTTAAATTTAGAAGCAAAATACATTAACTGCAACTAAACGGAAAAATTAAATACGCACGGAAATAATTAATGCAACATACCCATATAAAAAAAGCCGTAACACTGCTGGTTTTCTTCCAATGCTAAAAATTGAGTGATGTAGTCTTTTAAATCGGGGGTGCTCCAGTAACACCCAACGTTATTTACAGTGCATGTGAGATACATATTTTGTACTGCCATAGCTGTAGCTGCCACTTCTTCCCATTGTGGCACAAGACCGGAAAAATTTATAACCACAGCAAGCACAACATCCGACTTTGTAATTTTATCTGTAATATCCAAATACTTTTTTTCAAGAAATAATTGTGGCGGTGTAATGTTTTTATACACTGCTGCCAAAGTTTCGCCTAAATTATTTTTATCATTACCACTAAAAATTTTAAAGCGCCAGGGTTTGGTACGCTTGTGGTTGGGTGCAAAGCTGGCTGCGTTAAGTATTTCATCTAAAATATGCGTTGATATTGCAGCACCACTGTAGTCTTTGGGCACTATGCTTCTGCGGCGCTCAATAATATTTTTTAAAATGGAGGCTTCGTTCATATCCTTTTTTTGCTGCTGAGGTTTTATTACTGCATTTCATTCATCTACCCTTTGGAAAAAGCTGAACATCGGTATGGCTTTGAACTGATTCCTTCGTTCCTCAGGATAAACTAAGGCAACGATGTTAAACAACATTACAATGCTTGTTACAAACAAATTTCACAACAACCGGTTCAACTACTTTCCTATTTGAGAAAAAACTCAACATCTTTTTTTCTTTCTTCGGGCAGCACCTTTAATAAAATTACTTTGCCATCTTTTAGTTCAGCTTCCACAATTGTGTTATACGGCGCATGCAATTTAAAATGTACATCCTTGTCTTTTGGCCATGCAG
>JAGVCC010000245.1 GCA_020059395.1 Chitinophagales bacterium
ATATATCCGGCAACAATACCTAAAAGCATGGCAATGATGATATATAAAGTAAGCTTACTTTTTTTAGTAGGCTGCTGGGTTATTTCCATGTTTTACCAATTTTAAAAATGCAGTTAGTTTAGTTTATGCCGATCAAACCAAAAAATTACATACTGCCGCCCTCAACAAAATTCAGGATTAAATAAAACCTGTAAGCGGTATTAGTTTGTTTAGCAACGCAATATAATATTTAATACCGTTATCCACATACAGCTTATAAAAAATAAGGCACGGTGGTGTATTTAACAATTAATTGTTTATTTTACAACCTATTCATAACTAAAACGAACACAACTGTATGAGTTTATTCAGGAAAAAACCCATTTCCGCTTTTGAGGATGACATGAAGAAAAGCGAACTTAAAAGAGTATTGGGTAAATGGAGTTTAACTGCCATTGGTATTGGTGCTATTATTGGCGGTGGCATATTTGTGCTTACCGGTACCGGAGCATACTATCATGCCGGGCCTGCATTGGCCATCTCTTTTATAATAGCAGGTATAGCCTGTGTATTTGCTGCTTTATGTTATTCTGAATTTGCAAGCATGCTTCCCGTGGAAGGCTCTGCCTATGCTTATGCCTATGGAACTATAGGGGAAATTTTTGCATGGATAATTGGATGGGGACTTATTTTAGAATATGCAATGGGCTCCATGACGGTTGCGGTAAGCTGGAGCGGCTACTTTAATAAACTGCTTAAAATGTTTGGCATTGCGCTGCCCGACTGGCTTACACAAGACCCTGGCAGTTACACCGGAGAAGGTTTTTCTATGAACTTACCGGCGTTTTTAATTGTATTGTTTGTATTATCTATTTTGGTTAGGGGTACAAAAGGTGCTGCTAAGGCAAATAACATGATTGTGATATTAAAAGTATCGGCAGTAATATTTGTAATAATTGTTGGTGCATTTTTTATTAAAGCTGCTAACTGGGATCCATTTATACCTGCAGTTGCTAATGTAATGGAAGGCGATAATGTAAAAGAAGCTTATGGCTGGGGCGGTATTATCTCCGGTGCATCGGCTATATTTTTTGCCTATGTTGGGTTTGATGCTGTATCTACACAGGCTGGCGAAGCCATTAACCCTAAAAAAGATGTGCCCTTTGCAATTATTGCATCATTACTTGTTTGCACATTGTTATACATTTTAGTATCGTTGGTTTTAACTGGTATGATGAACTATCAGGACTTTAACCCGAAAGGTGCTTACCCTGATGCTATTAAAGCGCCTGTTGCTTATGCGTTTGATATTGCAGGCCAAAAATGGGCTGGTTATATTATTACCATTGCTGCAACAGTAGGTTTAATCTCCGTTTTAATGGTAATGATTATGGGACAGAGCCGTATATTTTTGGGTATGGCAAAAGATGGTTTAATACCATCTGTATTCAGTAAAGTAAACCCTGTTACTGGTGTACCTACTAAAAACTTAACTATTTTATGTGTACTCATTGCATCGGTTGCAGCATTTACACCTATTAATAAGTTAGCAGACATGACCAGCTTTGGTACCCTGTTTGCGTTTACTATGGTATGTATTGCGGTATGGATTTTAAGAAAAAGAGAACCCAACTTACCAAGAAACTTTAAAGTACCAGCTTTGCCTGTAATTGCAACACTGGGTATTATTATTAATATTTACCTGATGATGAATTTAAGTATTGGCGCACAATTACTTTCTTTAAGCTGGTTAGGTTTGGGAGTTATTATTTACTTCCTTTACAGCCGCCAAAACAGCAAGTTGCATAAGAGTTAATGCTGTTTCAATAAATAAAAAGAGAAGCCCGAAATTAATTTCGGGCTTCTCTTTTATAATCAACAGCTGGTTAGTTTAAATTATTGCCATAACGAAGGCGGATATTCTCCTGATGCCACCAACGCATCAATGCTTGCTTTTACCACCGGAGCATCTTCTTTATAAGTTACGCCAAACCATTGGCTGCTGCAGGGTATTACTTTAATATGGCCATTTTGCACATGCATAAAATCTTCTGCCAAAATTGGTATAAAAAACTCTGCTTTAATATCGTGGCTGTTATCTTTTACAAACTGATGAAATAGTTTTTCGGTGGGTGTAAACAGGCTCTGATGAAAACACCAGAAGTTCATAGAAACTGTTGAATCAACGGGCACTTCATGCTTTCCATCTGCATCCTCAAAAACAATGGCTGTTGCATCCCGGTATATTTTTGTGCGTTCTTTTATACTTACTAAATTGTTATCAGCATCCACCTGGCAAACGCCACGGCTCACAGTACCATTGTCACTCAAGGTTTTAGCCAGTTCGTACCCAATTATAGAATATTTTTTTTCCGAACATTCAGCATTTAAAAAAGCCACAGCTTTTACAAAAGCATCTCTGCCATAAAAATCATCTGCATTAATAACAGCAAAGGGTTCGTTAATGGCATCTTTAGCACATAATACCGCATGGCCTGTTCCCCAGGGCTTGGTACGTCCTTCAGGCACAGGCTGTCCGTTTAAAAAGTAATCCATTTCCTGATACACGTATTCGGTTTTAATTTTACCGGCCAGCTTGGGTTCAAAATTATTTTTAAAGCCGTCTGCAAAATCTTTGCGAATGATGAACACCACTTTACCAAAACCTGCCTGTATAGCATCGTAAATAGAATACTCCATGATAGTTTCGCCTGCGGGGCCAAAGCCCTGTGTTTGTTTCATACTGCCATAGCGGCTGGCCATACCAGCTGCTAAAATTAAAAGTGTGGGTTGCATTAACTGATTTATTATTAAAGTTGAAAAATTAAAGCTGATTTTTGCACAGCTAAATTAGTACAAAACGACATATGCTTATAGATATTTTAAATATACCCCTGGAGGTTTTAGAATGTACAGATTTTTCTACAAGACAACTGCAGCTGTCTGTGCTGCGGCTGGATATGATACACCCTGTAATATCCGGCAATAAAATTTTTAAACTGCATTATTATTTACAAACAGCCGCTGCAAAAAAGCACGAGCGTATTATAACATTTGGCGGTGCCTACTCCAATCATTTGTCAGCAACAGCATACGCCTGCAAACTGGCAGGTTTAAAATGCATTGGCATTGTTAGAGGTGATGCTACAGCAGCACTTTCCCATACCCTGCAATTTTGTATACAGCAGGGCATGCAGCTGCAGTTTATTTCCAGGCAACAATATGCAGAAAAGGAAACCGCTGCATTTATTGAAAATTTAATGCAGCAGCATGGCCCATGCACTGTAATACCAGAAGGTGGTTATGGCGTTGAAGGCGCAAACGGTGCAGCACTTATTCATACATTTATTAACCCCGGTATATACACACATATTTGCATTGCTGCCGGCACCGCTACCACCACTGCAGGCATTTTAAACGGCTGCAATACAGAAACAGTAGTTTGTGTTCCTGCCTTAAAAGGCATGACGGACATAGAAAAACGCATAGCAAATTGCACCAATGGCCCGGTAAAAAGTAAGCAACTGCAAATATTTTACGATTATCATTTTGGCGGCTATGCTAAAAAAACACCAGAGCTTATTGGCTTTATGAATGATGTGTGGCAACAACACCGGCTGCCTACAGATTTTGTTTATACTGCAAAAATGATGTTTGCCATTACAGATAAAATTAAACAGGGATATTTTGCACCCGGCAGCAATATTTTATGCCTGCACACTGGCGGACTGCAGGGCAATTTATCATTACCAAAAGCAACTTTGCTGTATTGATTTGTTAACATGGCTTTATATTTGCCAATAAAATTAAAACAGCTTACCTGCGTTATTTAAACTATGCCAAAGCGGTCTCTCTTACTTACAATAGCAATATCCTTGTTGGCACTTAAAACGGCTGCGCAGGAAACGCTGCCGGGCATTACGGTAAAAAATATTGGCGGGCAAATTATTGTAAGCTGGGTAAACAATTATAAAACACCTGTTGCTAACATTAGTATTCAGCGTAGTTACGACAGCCTTAAAAATTACAGCACCATTGGCAGTGTTTTAAATCCGCTTAATATTGAAAACGGCTATGCAGATGTTAAGCCGCCTTATAATAAAATGTATTACCGGGTTTTTGTATCGTTTGAAGGGGGTAAATATGAGTTTAGTAAAGTGGCAAGGCCTATAAAAGAAATGATGCCTGAAACAGCCGTTGTGCCAGATACAGCAACAAACAATACCACCAGCACTGTTACCACCGAACCTGTTAACCCCTTTTTAGTAAAAGACAACTGGATTGCAAAGCCCAATGGCAAGTCCGAAATTAAAAGCAGTGGCATTATTACAAAACCGGCACTGCCACCATTAGAAACCAATACAGAAATTATTACCTACCCCAGCCGCCGCATTTTTACCAATAAAGACAACGCAGTTATAATAACACTTGCCAATGCCGAAACAAAAAAATACACCGTTAAATTTTTTGATGAAAAAGAAGTGTTGTTGTTTGAGCTGAATAAAATAACGGAATCGTTTTTAGTAATTGAGAAGGTAAATTTTAAACATGCCGGCTGGTTTTATTTTGAAGTATATGATGGCGCCAAACTGATAGAGCGTAATCGTTTTTATGTACCTAAGGATGGGAAGAATGCGCTGGTGCCGGGGAAATGATGCTGGATACTGGATACTGGATACTGGACATTGGATACTGGATTATTGATTATTGATTATTGATTATTGATTATTGGCGGAGCGTTACTGCATTAAAAAAAGTTGCATCTTGCAAAATAATTTTTCCAACTACCAACTACCAACTACCAACTACCAACTACCAACTACCAACTACCAACTACCAACTACCAACTACCAACTACC
>JAGVCC010000338.1 GCA_020059395.1 Chitinophagales bacterium
ACCACCACCACAATTACCGTCATTAACAGTATACAAAAGAAAAATGTAGTTAGATATTTTGACAGTATATAGCGGTCGATTTTTTTCATCATTCAACGCAGCAGTTTTTGCCTGTATAATTGCGGCAAAGATAGTTTTATTAAAATTTGATATTGAAAAGATTTTGCTAAAGCCTGCCTTACTGTTGCTGTGCAATATTACTTATTGCTTTAGCTGCAATCCAGCCGGTTGTCCATGCATTTTGAAAATTAAAGCCGCCGGTTACGCCATCAATATCCACTACTTCGCCGGCAAAAAACAAGCCCGGCATTTTTTTACTTTGCATAGTATTAAAATCAATTTCTGCAAGTGCTACGCCTCCGGCAGTAACAAACTCTTCTTTAAACGTTGTTTTGCCTTTTACTTCCAGCTCCTGTGCACATAAATTTTTTGCCAGTTTGTTTTGTTCTTTAGCTGGCAGGTCGGCCCAGCGCATATCTGCATTAATACCACTTTGGGTTAGCAGATATTCCCATAACCTTGCAGGCAAATTAAAAGGGTTGCGGTTACTTATTTTTTGTGCAGCTATTGTAAAACGGAGTTGCTGTATTTTTTCTTTTACTGAGTTTTCGTTGTATTGCGGCAGCCAGTTTATTACAATAGAACAGTGCCAGTTTTTTGCAGCCAGTTCTTTTGCAGCCCACGCAGATAATTTTAATACCGCAGGGCCGCTTACTCCCCAATGTGTAATAAGCAGCGGACCCTCAGTTGCTAACTTAGTGCCTGTTATTTTTACCGCAGCAGCTTCAACACTTACGCCCATTAAAGCTGTAATACTATTGCCGGGCATATTAAATGTAAACAATGAAGGCACTGGGGTTTCCACTGTATGGTTTGTTTTCTGCAGCCAGTCAAACTGATTTATTTTTGGATAGCCACCACTGGCAACGCAAACATAATCTGCTGCAACAGTCTCACTGTTTTTAAAATTAATTTGCCACTTTTCATTTTCAAAAATCAGGCTGCTTACTTCCCGGTTCATTAATATTTCCACTCCGTATTTATTGGCCTCTTTAATTAAGCAGTCAATAATTGTTTGCGATGTATTGCTCACCGGAAACATTCTCCCATCTGCTTCTGTTTTTAATTCCACTCCTCTTTCTTTAAACCACGCAATGGTATCAGTTGTAAAAAAATGATGAAAAGCTTTTTTTAAAAATGAAGCCCCCCGTGGATATTTTTTTATCATTTCTGCAATACTGAAACAGGCATGTGTAACATTACAGCGGCCACCACCGCTTACTTTTACTTTGCTTAAAAGTTTAGACGATTTTTCAATTATAACAACCTGCAGCGCCGGATTCATTCTTGCTGCATTAACCGCACAAAAAAAACCTGCTGCACCGCCACCAATTATTATCAACTGTTTTTTATTCATTCACCTTAATTCGTATCTTGAAAGCTAAATGTACACCCCTGTTGTTAAACTTAAAAATTGTATTTAATGGCCAGTTCTGTTACAAAAAAACAACTTAAACAAATGCCCGTAATGCCCTATGAAAAAATAAGGGCCTATTTAAAAACCGGCGATATTTTTTTCAGCAGCGGCAGTTATACTTTTTCGGGCATTATACAACGGCTTACTAAAAGTACCTGGAGCCATGTAGCCGTTATTTATAAAGACGAAGAGCTTGGCCGTGTGCTGGTGCTGGAAGCTGAACCTTATGTTGGCATCCGTCTTATTCCGCTTTCAAAATATTTGCATGATTACAAAGGAAAGAAGCGGCCCTATAAAGGACAGGTTGTTATTGCTAAAATGAACAATGCCATAGAGAAAGAAAAATTAAATAAGGGCATCAGTTTTGGGCTGGATGAACTGACAAGGCCGTATGACAATTTTGAAATTTTCCGCATTATGATGCGGATACTTTTTCATGTAAGTAAAAGAGAAAAAAACCGCAGCTATATATGCAGCGAACTGGTAAGGGATATTTTTGCCAAAGCCGGCGTTATTATGCAATACAAAGACACTTATGTAAGCCCTGATAATGTATGGAGCGATACAAGAGTAGAAATGAAGTACCGGATTTTATAAGCGGCAACTAAAATAAGTAATATTTTAAACCTCTTTTCAGCACGTGGCTTACAGTAATGACTGCTGACAACGCACTACTCACAATCAATAATCAGAACATAAATTACCGTTGGCTTTTTCTGCCACTTCAATTTCACTAAATGACGATAATATATCTGGCTTGCCTTTTTGTATCGCTACATTATGTTCGTAATGTGCTGCCGGTTTACCATCCTCTGTACGCACCGTCCAGCCATCTTTATCATGATACACATTTTTAGTACCCATATTTATCATTGGCTCAATGGCAATTACCATTCCCTCTTTTAATTTGGCACCTGTGCCACGCTTGCCATAATTTGGCACTTGCGGCTCTTCATGTATTTTGCGGCCAAGGCCATGCCCCACCAAATCTCTCACCACGCCGTAACCATATTGTTTTTCAGTGTGGTTTTGTACAGCATAACCAATATCTCCCACCCTGTTGCCGTGTACCGCTTTTTCAATACCCTTGTAAAGCGACTCTTTTGTAACATGTAAAAGTTGTTTTACATCTTCGCCAATTTCGCCAATTGCAAAGGTGTAAGCGCTGTCACCATGAAACCCATTTTTATAAACTCCAACATCAACTGTTACAATATCTCCATCCTTCAATGCATCTTTTGTAGGAAACCCATGCACCACAGCATCATTTACAGATATACAACAGGCAAATGGAAAATCCTGATACCCTTTAAATGACGGAGCCGCTCCATTATCCCTTATAAACTGTTCCGCATATGCATCCAGCTCAAAAGTGGAAATGCCGGGGCGAACAATTTTTGCGACTTCTGCAAGCGTATGGCTTACCAGCAAACTGCTTATCCGCATCAGCTCAATTTCCTCTTTTGTTTTATAATGAATCATAACAGTATTTAAAAGAAACCCCGACGCAAGGTCGGGGCTTAAGTATTTTTAAGTCCCCCAAAATAAAGGGGAGTTGTAATTAAACAGTTGTTGTTGCCTGTCTGCCTTGTATACGGCCACCACTCATTAAACCATCGTACTGGCGCATTAGCAATTGTGTTTCTATTTGCTGCAGGGTATCTAAAATTACACCCACCATAATCAACAAAGATGTACCGCCAAAAAAGGTAGAGAAATTTTGTTGCATACCTACGAAAGCTAACTGACACAAGCCTGGTAAAATACCTACCAGTGCAAGTAATACAGCGCCTGGCAAAGTAATTCTATCCATAATAGTACCAATATAATCTGCAGTAGGCTGGCCGGGTTTAACGCCGGGTATAAAACCGTTGTTACGCTTCAACTCATCTGCCATTTGCTTAGGGTTGAAGATTAAAGCGGTATAAAGAAAGGTAAATCCAATTACAGCTATAGTGTAGATAAGCATGTACCATAAATTGGTATGGTCATTTAAAAAACTGTTTTGATCTGTTTTGCCAAGCCCAACAATAAATGCCACCAAAAACAATATGGCCTGTGCAAAAATTATTGGCATTACGCCTGATGCGTTTACTTTAAGTGGTAAAAAATTACGGGCTCCACCAAATTGACGGTTACCTACAATTTGCTTTGCATAATTTACAGGCACCCTTCTTGTACCCTGTATCAGCATAATTAAACCCATAATTACTGCTATTAAGAATACAATTTCAACCAGCATAATTAATAAACCACCAGCACCACGGGCACTGCGGGCAGCCCACTCCTGAGCTAACGCTTGTGGAAGGCGTGCCAATATACCCACCATTATAATGATAGAGGTACCATTACCAAGACCTTTGTCTGTAATTTTTTCGCCCAGCCACATTACAAACAATGTACCTGCGGTTAAAAGTATTACTGTAGAAAAACTAAACAATGTTGTGCCGTACGACTGAATAATTGCACCGCCGTAAGTTTGAGTTAAAAAGCTGATGTAGGCTATAGCCTGAAAAATGGTGACACCAACAGTTAGATAACGGGTCCACTGGTTTATTTTCTTCCGGCCGCTTTCGCCTTCTTTTTGAATTTTTGAAATTTGCGGCACCAGTATTGTCATCAGCTGCATAAATATTGATGCAGAGATATATGGCATAATACCTAATGCAAAAATAGAAGCCCGGTTAAATGAACCACCAACAAATGTGTCAAGGAGGTTTAATAAACCGCCGCCACCTTTGTTGTTTTGCGATTGTTTAGCAAGTTCGTTAGGATCTATACCTGGCAAAACAATATGTGTACCTACAATATAGATGAATATAAGCAGCAATGTAAAAGTGATTTTATTACGCAGCTCCTCAATACTCCAGATATTCTTAAGTGTTTTTATTAACTTCTTCACAGTTGTAAAACTATTTTATGTTTGCTCCAATTAAAAAAGACCCCGCTGTTGCGTGGGTCAGGCAAATATCGGGAAATTATTTCACTATCTCTACAGAACCGCCAGCCGCTTCAATAGCAGCTTTTGCTTTTGCACTAATAGCATTTACTTTAAAGCTGAATTTTCCTTTTACTTCACCAGTACCTAGAATTTTTACATTGTCAAACTGGCTGATGAGATTATTGATGTAAAGGTTTTGCAGGCTAAACTCTGTAATACCGTATTTTTCAGATAAGTGGTCTATCTGACCCAGGTTAAACACTTTGTATTCTATGCGGTTGATGTTTTTAAACCCACGCTTAGGAACACGGCGCTGAATTGGCATCTGTCCACCTTCGTGTGCTTTTTTACTCTTGTAACCGGCACGGCTCTGTCCACCTTTGTTACCTTTTGTAGATGTGCCACCTTTACCGCTTGCTTCACCGCGGCCTAATCTTTTCTCTTTGTGTGTTGCGCCTTTTGCAGGCTTAAGTGCATGTAATTTCATTGTACCTATTTTAAACTTACGCCCCGGGTAAACGGGGCTCGCTGTTAATGAATATATTTTAATGGAGTATTAAGCCAGTTCTTCCACTTTTATCAAGTGGTTAACTTTTTTAACCATACCCAATATCTGAGGAGTAGCTTCAACTTCAACAGTAGCGTTTAATTTTTTTAAACCTAAAGCCACCATTGTTCTTTTCTGGCGCTCTGACCTGTCGATTACACTTTTTACTTGTGTTACTTTTATCTTTTTCATTATATTTGGTTAATGGTTCACAATTCACGGAAAAACCATGAGCAATGAACTATGAACTAATTTATCCGTTAAATACTTTCTTTAGTGAAATGTTGCGTCTTTTAGCAGTAGCTAACGGCTCACGCAATGTAGCCAAAGCTTTAAAGGTTGCTTTAACCACGTTATGAGGATTTGCAGAACCTAAATTTTTAGCAAGTACGTCAGTAATTCCAGCTGCTTCAAGCACCGCTCTCATACTGCCACCCGCAATTACACCTGTACCTTGAGCTGCAGGTTTAATGTAAACTTTGGCTGCACCTTCTTTGCTTAATTGGTCGTGAGGAATAGTGCCATGTAAAATAGGTACTTTAATCAAGTTCTTCTTAGCATCCTCAATACCCTTTGTAATAGCTTCCTGTACTTCCTTTGCTTTACCAAGCCCGTGGCCAACCACGCCAGCTTCGTTACCAACAACCACTAAAGCAGAAAAACTAAAAGCACGGCCGCCCTTTGTAGTTTTTACTACTCGGTTAATTGCAACCACTTTGTCTTTTAACTCAAGGTCGCCAGCTTTTACTTTATTTAAAATTACGTTTGACATTTATTATCGGTTTACGATTTTAGATTAACGATGTAGATTTTTTTTGTAATGCAGATAAATCTAACAACTGCAGCTTTCTATGTGTAATTAAAATTGAAGCCCGCCTTCTCTTGCACCCTCTGCCACAGCTTTTACACGGCCATGATAGATATAACCGCCACGGTCAAACACTACAGTTGTAATACCTAAATCTTTTGCTTTTGCGGCAATAGCAGACCCTACTAACTTACTCATTTCAGTTTTAGGCCCCTTTTGCGCAGCAATATCTTTTTGCTTAGAAGATGCTGAAGCAATTGTTACTCCATTAGCATCATCAATTAACTGTGCATAAATATCGGTGTTGCTTCTAAACACACTTAAACGTGGGGTAGCAGCTGCACCGCTTATTTTTTTACGAATGCGGTAGCGTATCTTTTGCCTGGCACTTGTTTTACTGTTCATGATTCTTGTATTTATATTTCCGATACTGCCGGAAATGATTGTTAATTATTTTTTAGTAGTACAGATAATTAGTATTAAAATGAAATACCAAATCAAATTCTCTGCTTAACTATTTTATTTACCAGCTGCTTTACCGGCTTTTCTTCTCAATACCTCACCCTCAAACTTAACACCTTTACCTTTGTATGGTTCCGGCTTACGCAAGCTCCTTATTTTAGCACACACCTGACCCAATAATTGCTTATCAATACTTTCAAGTGTTATGCTTGGATTCTGTCCTTTTTCCTGTGCAGTAGTAACTTTTAACTCTTTAGGAACTTCAATGATAATATTGTGGGAATAGCCTAAAGCTAAATCTAGAATATTGCCCTGATTAGCAGCTTTAAAACCCACGCCCACTAACTCAAGCTTTTTTTGATAGCCAATTGTAACACCATTAACCATGTTGTTAACTAAAGACCTGTACAAGCCATGCATTGCACGGTGACGGATTTGATCAGTTGGACGGCCAAACTCTACATTACCATCTTTCACTTCTACTTTAATATCCGTGTCAACAGTTTGCTTCAATTCGCCTTTCGGTCCTTTAACTGTTACTACATTTTCAGCACTAACAGTAATTGTAACACCAGCTGGAATTGTGACTGGTTTTTTACCTATACGAGACATAATGTATATTTTGTTTTTTTCTGAACAATCAGCCTGCTATAGGTTCGGCTTAAGGCGCAGAAAATGATTTAAAAATTAATAAATGTTACAAAGAACTTCACCGCCAACATTCTGCGCTTTAGCTTCTTTATCTGTCATTACTCCCTTTGAAGTTGAAATAATCGCAATACCCAGGCCGTTCTTCACACGCTTAAATTCTTCAGGCTTTGCATAAGCACGCAAACCCGGACGGCTTACTCTTTCTAAACTTTGTATTATCGGCAATTTTGTAGCAGCATCATACTTTAAGGCAATTTTAATAATGCCTTGTTTGCTGTCATCTTCAAATTTATATTTAAGGATGTACCCTTTATCGTACAAAATTTCAGTAATGCGTTTTTTTAAGTTGCTTGCAGGAATTTCTACAATACGATGATTCGCCATTTGAGCGTTACGTATTCTTGTTAAATAATCTGCAATAGGATCAGTTACCATTGTTATGTTGTAATTAGATTGTTTGAATAATTTATTTCAATGCGATATCCCGGTTGGCTTACCAGCTTGCTTTTCTTACACCTGGAATTTTGCCCTGCAAAGCCATATCACGAAACTGGTTTCTGCAAATACCAAAATGTCTCATATAACCTTTAGGACGGCCCGTTAACTGGCAACGGTTTCTTAAGCGGATGTAAGAAGCATTTTTAGGTAATAAATCAAGTGCAGCAAAATCGCCGGCAGCTTTTAAAGCAGCTTTCTTTTCTGCAAATTTGGCAACCATAGCTTCACGCTTTTTTTGCCTGGCTTCTACTGATTTTTTTGCCATAATATTCTCTTATTATTTTTTAGCGTTTTTAAATGGCATACCAAGCTCCTTCAGCAATTCATAAGCCTCTTCGTTGGTTTGCGCCGTGGTTACAAAAGTGATATCCAGTCCTGTAATTTTATTTACTTTATCAATATCAATCTCAGGAAAAATGATTTGTTCAGTAACACCAAGTGTGTAGTTACCACGTCCATCAAACGACTTGTCGTTGATACCTTTAAAATCACGTACACGTGGTAAAGAAACTGAAACCAGCCTGTCTAAAAATTCATACATTTTGACACCACGTAAAGTAACTCTTGCACCAATAGGCATGTTTTTACGCAGCTTAAAATTTGAAATATCTTTTTTAGACATTGTAGGCACAGCCTTTTGACCAGTGATGTTGCTTAACTCATCAACAGCAATATCAATTAATTTTTTATCGGCTACTGCACCGTTTACGCCACGGTTCAGGCAAATTTTAGCCAGCTTGGGAGCCTGCATTACAGTTTTATAACTGAATTTTTTCATTAAAGCAGGAACCACTTCTTTAGTGTATTTATCTGCCAGTCTTGCAGTGTTTGTTTTTGTACTCATTATTTGATTACCTCCCCTGATTTTTTAGAAATTCTAACTAATTTACCATCTTCTCTGGTACGTTTAACCTTTGTGGCTGCACCCGCTTTAACATCCCATAACATTACGTTACTTATTGCAATTGGCGCTTCTTTCTTAATAATACCACCCTTAGTGTTTTGAGATGTTGGCTTGCTGTGTTTTGTTACGATGTTGACACCTTCCACCAATACACGGCCCTTATCTAAAATAACTTCCAGTACCTTGCGTGGCTTTTTCAAATCTTTGTCCTCGCCGGAAATAACTACTACGTTATCGCCTTTTTTAATACTGAACTTAGGTTTAAATCTTGTACTCATTTTTTATTCTGTTTGCATTCCGGATTTTGCCGGAACTGATTTTAATCTGAATTATAATACTTCCGGAGCCAGAGAAATAATTTTCATGTACCCCTTATCTCTCAGCTCTCTTGCCACAGGCCCAAAAATACGTGTGCCTCTTGGTTCATCAGAGTTGTTTAATAATACAACTGCATTGTCATCAAACCGAATATAAGAACCATCTTTACGGCGCAGTTTATTTGTTGTACGTACAATAACAGCTTTACTAACAGTACCTTTTTTAACACCACCTGCAGGCATGGCGTCTTTAACTGTTACAACGATTTTGTCACCAATTTTGGCATAGTCCTGGCCGCTGTTACCTAATACACGGATACATAAAACTTCTTTTGCACCGCTATTATCTGCTACATTTAATCTGCTTTCTTGCTGTATCATTTGCTTTAGCTTTAGCTATTATTACAATTGTTTAATATCAGAGGCTGTTTGCATAAACTTAAGTTTGCTGCAGCAGCATGAAAAAAATTATTTTACTTTTTCAACTACTTCAACTAGTCTCCAGCGTTTTGTTTTGCTTAAAGGACGGCTCTCCATAATTTTTACGGTATCACCAATGTTGCACTCATTCTTTTCATCATGAGCATGAAATTTTGTACTTTTCTTTACAAACTTTCCATAAAGCGGATGCTTTACTTTCCTTTCAACATTAACGGTAATAGTCTTATCCATTTTGTTGCTGGATACCACACCTAACTTTGTCTTTCTTAAATTTCTTTCAGCCATTGTACTGCTTTTTATGGTTTGTTAAAAACCTAATTGTTTCTTTTTTAATTCAGTTTTAAGGCGGGCAATATCCCTTCTTAAACTACGTATGCTCTGTGGGTTTTCCAGTGGAGCAACAGCGTGTGCAAATGAAAGCTTCTTCAAACGCTGCTCATCTTCCCTGATTTTAGCAACCAGATCCGTTTCACTCAACTCTTTCAAGCTTTTTACAAAATCAACTTTCTTAGCCATTGTATTTAATTTGATAATTCTTTATTACTATGCCGCTGAATAATCGTGGCGTTTTACAAATTTTGTTAAAATCGGCAATTTTTGTGCTGCCAGTTCAAACGCTTCTTTAGCCACTTGTTCAGGTACACCATCACATTCAAAAATGATACGGCCTGGTTGTACAATTGCAGCCCATCCCTCTGGGTTACCTTTACCTTTACCCATCCTTACCTCTGCAGGTTTTGCAGTAATTGGCTTGTCAGGAAATACACGAATCCATACGTTACCTTCACGTTTCATGTGACGAGTTAACGCCTGACGAGCACTTTCTATTTGACGGTTAGTTAACCAAACACTGTCAAGCGCCTTTAAGCCAAAACTTCCAAAGGACAAAGTTGCACCACGTTTAGTGTCGCCTTTCATTCTGCCTTTCTGCGTTTTTCTGTGTTTTGTTCTTTTTGGTGATAACATCGTATTTCGATTTTTGATCTCAGACTGGAGACTTTAGATATCCCTAAATTTCCAACCGATTTCTAATTCTTTAATAGTTTTTATTCTTTTTGCAAATATGAAATAACAAATCCGCAATAGTAGATCCAAATTTATCTTCTTCCGCCACCGCCGCCACCACGGTTATCTCTTCCTCCGCCACCACCTCTTCTATCATCTCTTCCACCGCCTCTTCTGTCATCTCTTCTTTCAAAACCACCTTGCCTTTCTCCACCTTCTTTACCTGCACCGGCAATAACATTAGGGTTTAAATCTCTTTTACCCAATACTTCACCTTTACAAATCCATACTTTAACACCTATTTTACCATAAACTGTTAAAGCAAATACATTCGCATAATCAATATCCATTCTCCAGGTATGTAAGGGTGTACGACCTTGCTTAATTTCTTCACTACGTGCAATTTCAGCACCACCTAAACGGCCGCCAACTTTTACTTTAATACCTTCTGCACCCATGCGTAAAGCAGATGCAATAGACATTTTTATAGCTCTTTTATAATTGATACGATTTTCAATTTGGCGTGCAATAGTATCAGCAACAATGTTTGCATCCAGTTCCGGACGACGAATCTCTAAAATGTTGATTTGTACGTCTTCCTTACCGCATAATTTCTTCAGCTCTTCTTTAATCCTGTCAACTTCGCCACCACCTTTACCAATGATAATACCTGGTTTAGATGTGTGTATAGTTACAATCAGTTTATTCAGTGTACGCTCAATTACAATTTTAGCAATGCCGCCTTTGTTAATACGTGCATTGAGGTAGTTTCTGATTTTATGATCTTCAATCAGTTTCTTTGGATAATCCGTTTTATTAGCATACCAGTTACTATCCCAACCACGAATGATTCCTAACCTGGCACCTATTGGATTTGTTTTTTGACCCATTGTATTTGCTTAATGTTTTGTTATTAGTTTTTTGTTGCTTTAGTATCTACAATTATAGTTACGTGATTGCTGCGCTTACGCACACGGTAACCACGTCCCTGCGGAGCAGGACGCATACGTTTGATAACTCTTGCACCGTCTACAAATATAGTTTTAACCACTAATGCACTTTCATCAGCACCTTCGTTTTTACTTTTCCAGTTGCTGATGGCGGAAACTACCAGCTTACGTAAAGGCACAGCGGGGTGCTTTGTATTATGTTCCAGAATTGCCAAAGCTTTTTCTACTTCCATACCACGTATTAAATCGGCCAGTAAACGCATTTTACGGGGCGATGTGGGATAGTTATTCAGTTTTGCGGTTGCTTCCATTTTATTTATTTGTTGGTTGTTAGTTGCTAGCTGTTAGTCGAAATTCTGTCAGCTGTCATCGGCATACTATCAACTTTTTATTATGCAATCTTTTTACTTGAGTGTCCTTTAAAGTTTCTTGTTGGTGCAAATTCACCCAGTTTGTGACCTACCATAAACTCAGTAGCATAAACAGGTATAAATTTGTTGCCATTGTGCACTGCAAATGTGTGGCCTACAAAATCAGGAGTTATTGTGCTTCTTCTGCTCCATGTTTTAATAACACCTCTTTTGCCTTTGCCATCATTCATAGCATTTACTTTTTCAAGCAACTTTGTTTCTACGTAAGGACCTTTTTTTAACGAACGAGCCATGATTTATTTTTTTTTGTTGATTCTCTCCAGATACATCGGAGATATTTTAACAATTGATTACTTACTTATTTTTTTTCCGTTTCTGCGCTGAATAATCATTTTATCAGAGCCTTTGCCTCTTGTACGTGTAATTTCACCTTTAGCATATTTGCCTGTACGGCTGCGTGGGTGACCACCAGAAGCTTTACCTTCACCACCACCCATTGGGTGATCAACAGGGTTCATTGCAACGGCACGGGTACGTGGGCGAATACCCTTCCAACGGTTACGTCCTGCTTTACCCATACTCTCCAGATTATGGTCGCTGTTGCTAACCACACCTACAGTAGCGTAACAGTTAATCAATACCTTTCTTAACTCGCCGCTTGGCATTTTTAAGATGGCATATTTTTCTTCTTTATTACTTAACTGTGCAGACGTACCGGCACTTCTTACCAAAATACCTCCTTGTCCAGGTTGCATTTCAATATTGTGCACATTAGTACCTAAAGGCATAAATTTAAACTGCAGCGCATTTCCTAACTCAGGTGCTACGTTGTCGCCGCTTAAAACTGTCTGTCCAACTTGTAAACCCTGTGGGGCAATAATATAGCGCTTTTCACCGTCAGCATAATTTAATAATGCTATAAAGGCGGTACGGTTCGGATCGTACTCAATAGTTTTAACCACAGCCGGTACATTCTTCTTGTTACGCTTAAAGTCGATGATACGATACATGGTTTTATTACCGCCACCAATGTAGCGCATACTTCTGCGGCCCTGAACGTTACGGCCGCCAGTACTTTTTACTTTTTCAACCAATGTTTTTTCAGGAACATTTGTGGTAACCTCAGCATAAGCGTTACCTATTCTCCATCTGGTACCTGCTGTTGTTGGTTTATATTTTCTTAATGCCATTTTTAAAAAATTTTATTTCAATTTTTGCGGTAATTGAATACCATTCTTGTTAATAATTCTTCGGTCAACTCAGTACTCATTAAAGAGTCGGAAGACTTAAATTCCGCTTCCGTAAATATCAATTGTTTCACCTGCTGCCACAGTTACAATTGCTTTCTTTTTTGATGGTTTGCGGCCATGTACAAAACCAGCTTTTGTATAACGGCTTTTTGCTTTTGAAGGAACCACAATAGTATTTACTTCGCTAACTTGTACACCATAGAATTGTTCTACAGCCTTTTTTATTTCGAGTTTATTAGCCTTTTTGTCAACCACAAATGAATAGCGGTTTTGTTTTTCTGAAAGCTTGTTTGCTTTTTCAGATAAGATGGGCTTTATTAAAACATCAGACGGTTTCATGTCTTCTTAATTTGATAGTTTGTGTTTGCTTATGCTTCTTCCGTTACAGTAAATACTTTAGCTGCGTTTTCTGTCATTATCAATACATTGGCATTGATAAGATCATAGGTGTTAATGTCTCTTACCAAAGTACCGTTTACTTTCGGTACGTTACGCAGGCTCAAGTACAGGTTAGTGTTATCTTCAGGCACAACAAACAAAGATTTTTTATTCTCAACACCAATATTTTTTAAGATAGAAACAAATTGCTTTGTTTTAGGTGTATCCATTGTAACATCTTCCAGTATAACAATGGCGTTTTCTTTTGCCTTGTAGGCTAATGCGCTCATCTTGGCCAAAGTTTTAACTTTCTGGTTCAGTTTAATATCATATTTGTGCGGCTTAGGGCCAAATATGGTACCACCACCTTTATACAATGGGTTACGCAGGTTACCTTTACGGGCACCGCCAGTACCTTTTTGTTTGTGCAGTTTCTTAGAAGACCCATGCACTTCCATACGTGTTTTTACCTTGTGTGTACCCTGGCGTTGTGCCGCCTGGTATTGCTTAACTGCAAGGTAAATAACATGATCATTAGGTTCAATACCAAAAATCTCTTCTGGTAAGTCAACCGTTCTGCCGGTCTTTTTTCCTTCGATATTTAAAACATCTACTTGCATCGTACTTATTATTTAAAGAGCCGTGGCCCCTGTTACTTATTTTTGAATTAACACAATAGATCCGTTATGGCCTGGTACAGAACCACTGATAAGGATGTAATTTTTCTCTGGAAAAATTTTAACCACTTTCAGTCCTTTCATAGTAACCCTGTCCTGTCCCATACGGCCTGCCATGCGCATACCTTTAAATACACGGCTGGCATCAGATGAGTTACCGATAGAGCCCGGCGCTCTTTGCCTATCGTGCTGACCGTGAGATTGCTCACCAACACCACTAAAGCCATGACGCCTTACCACACCCTGAAAGCCTTTACCCTTGGTTGTACCCACGACTTCAACACTTTCACCTTCGGTAAAAATATCAACCGTAATGGATTCACCCACGTTTTGACTCATTTCGCTATTGCGTATTTCTTTTACTATTTTTTTAGCAGCCGTTTGGGCTTTCGAGAAATGCCCGGCTTCTGATTTTGAGGTATGCTTTTCTTTCTTATCGCCAAATGCAATTTGAAGAGCATTGTAGCCGTCTGTTTCAACGGTTTTCTTTTGCGTTACAACGCATGGGCCAGCTTCGATAATAGTAACAGCAGTTTGCTTACCTGTTGTGTCGAAGATACTGGTCATGCCAATTTTCTTTCCAATAATACTTTTCATTGTATCTTATTTATGCCCAGCGGTACCATTGATGGCACTTAAGCGTTCACATTTTTTCTTTTAAGAACTTACCTTTTGCTATCCCGGTTTACCGGGAAGTTCATCAGGCCTTTATTTCAACATCAACACCACTTGGTAAATCCAGCTTGCTTAAAGCATCCACTGTGCGGCTGCTGCTGGTGTAGATATCTAATAAACGTTTATGCGTACAGAGTTGAAATTGCTCACGTGCCTTTTTATTTACGTGCGGACTGCGCAATACAGTAAATATTTTTTTGTGTGTTGGTAAAGGAATTGGACCTGTTACCACTGCACCTGTACTGCGTACAGTTTTTACGATTTTTTCAGCTGATTTATCCACCAAATTGTGATCGTAAGACTGTAGTTTGATTCTGATTCTCTGTGACATATGTAAAGAACTTTAAAATTTCCGTTTTAAATTTGGAGTGCAAAGGTAAGGGCTGTATTTGTAACAGCAAAGTATTGAGTAATTTTTTTTTTCTTTTTAGTACAATTGGGGATAAAATAATAAAAAAAGCCTCCCGGTTACCCAGGAGGCTTTCATGTATAATGATAATATCAAATTATCTTAACACTTCGGCACGCCCTATTGCTAAGCGGTTACCATTAACATCCACCACTTCAATCCAGTAAACCCCGGTTCCGTGGTTTCTTAAATCAACATCCATTCTTGCATATGGTGCACCAATTGAGTAAGCTTGCGTAGATATACGCTTGCCTCTTGCATCATATACATTAATACCACGAGGTAAAACAACATTGTTTACTGCACTATGGTACCTAACTTGGAACTGCCCGCTGTTAGGATTAGGGTAGATGAATACCCTACCTGTAATAGAGTCACTTACTGTAACCATGTTGGAAGTGTTTACACAACCATTAACATCTGTTACACGTAAAGTATAATCTCCAAGGCCATCAACATCTACAACCAATGTGCTTGCATTTGCACCACCCACAGTTGCACCGTTGCGTAACCATGTGTAAGTTGCAGCAGCAGGTGCTACAGTAGAAGATATTGTTGTTTTAAGACCTGGGAACAGGCGTGTATAGGGAGCAACTCCTAAAACAATAGCTGGTAATGGATTAACCGTTAACCTGGCATTGTTAGAAATTGCAGCGCCACAAGGTGCAGCACCTTTTACAGAGTCTCTGAATAACCAGCCGTTCATTGATACAGGTGGCGCAGTAATGGTTAACGTAGCTGTAGCAGCTCCGCTAAACACACCACCATTTGAAATTGTTACCCATGTACCCGGGTTACCATTTTGTGTACTGTATTGCCAGTTATGTGCAGGAGATGTACCCGCTGCTGTAACCGTAAAGCTGGTTACTTTATCAGTACAAACAACAGCATTAACTGGTTGAGCAGTAATTGAAGCAGGAATATTTACCGTTACTGGAACCAATGTGGCTGCTGAAGTACAACCAACAGTTGGGTATGCAAAAGTAATGTTCCAGCCACCACTTACATTACCATTATCACCAAACACATCATCTACAATAAACAACCTCCAGGCACCATTAAAATTACCTGTAAAGCTGGCCAGTGCAGGGCTTGCGTCATTTAATGCGCCAGGTCCGGGAGCAGGATATGTATCTGCTGCACCATTATTAGTTGGCCTATAAGTGCCGGTAAGATTTGCAGCAGTAGTACTCATTGCAGCACCTGTACTGGTAAAGGTATAAGTAGCATTTGTGATAATTCCTGTGCCACCTACATCACTCATAAGAGTTACATTGGTACCAGAAGGTGATTGAAGTACAACATCAATATCATCACTCCATGTGTGATTAACACCAGACAATACTACTGATTGTACTCTTGCACCGCTTGTTGGTAACCCACTAACAGTAATGGCAGATGGATAAGGCGACGCTACGGCACCATCATTAATTGTTATAGCACTGTTGTTTGAGAATGTTGGGGTTGCATCAGGACCAATACCGTTTACTGTTACTGAGTAGGTGGTAGTAGCTGCTGGTTTTGCCCAAACAGTATCTCTTTGAGTACCGGCCACATATGGAATGGTACCTGCTGCATTAGTAAACAAACCTGCTGCAGGGCTCCACATTGCAGGAGATGCAGGAGTACCTACTGTGTATGTAAGTCTTAATGACCATGAGGTTAATGTACCTTGGTCACCTGCAAAACCATCTCTCATGGCTAAAGTCCATGCGCCGTTACCATTTGTGCTGTTAAAGAATGCAGGCCATGTAGTAACATTAGGAATATTACCTGTGGGGCCACCAGGAGGTGCAGCTGCTGCACCAGCCAAATCTGCGGCAAAAGTACCAGTATAAGGGTTGCTTCCTGAGCTTAATGCTGCAGTACCAGTAGAACTGATAACTGTATTCACAAAGCCGGTTGTAGCACCCGTGCCTCCGCTTGCAGAAAGATAATAATCAAGATTAATAACATTGTTGTTTGGAGCTCTTAACGCTATTGCAACATCACCAGCCCAAGTATGAGCCATGTTGAACGTTACAGCAGCACCAGTTACAACAGCGTTAGCTGGTATACCACTTGCATTTATTGTATGTGTGGCACCTGCAGGGTTGTTATCTGGAACAACAACACTAATAGTACCTGAATTAAATGTGCTGTTTAGTGTAGTTGAAGTAGAGCTTGTAAGCCTTACTGCAGTATCTGTAGCACACATTACAACTGCACTTGGTGTTATTGTTGGTTTTGGCGGCATGTAATTAACAAGTACTGTTGCAGTATTGCTGCAGCCTGTTGTTGAGTTAGTGCCGGTAATAGTATAATACTGGAAGGTTGAAGGTGCCGCATAAACAGTTGGTGTTTGCGTACCTAATACATAAGGAACAGTAGCTGTTGATTCAGTATACAAACCACCAGCAGGAGACCATGTATATGTTAATGGGTTGCCTGCACCACCAGGAGTGGTATAGTCAACAGTTATTGACCATGAAGTTAAAGTACCTAAATCGGGAGCACCTGCATCATACATAGCTAATGTCCATGCGCCATTTGGCACACTGTAAAGACTTGGCCATGTATTTACTGATGGAGTAAAGCCAACTGGTCCGCCAGCTAATGTAAAGCCAAAAGCAGAGAAAGTAGCCCCAACAAGATCAGCCCTGAAAGTACCAGTCCATGGTGATGTACCGGCATCAAGCCTTGTAGTACCAGCAGAACTTATTACTGTGTTTACAAAGTTAGCGCCTGGGTTATTGGTTGCATTTAAAATAGCGTCCAGATTTAATACTTGTCCGTTTGGCGCCTTTAATACCATTACTACATCACCAACATATGGGTGTGTAATATTTGTACTTACCCTTACACCTGTAATGGTTGCGTTTGCAGGAATACCAGCTACGTTGATGGTATTTTGTGCTGCAGTTGCAGGAGGGTTAGGGAAAGTACCTTCTGGAATGGCTACGCTGATTGTACCAGAACTTGCTGTAACAGTACCAGGAACAGGAGGTAATTGAGAACCTGCTGTTATCTGCGTACCAGAAACACCTGCTATACCACCACAAACCGGAGATGCTGGTGTATAGTCAATTACTGGTAAATCTTTAACTGTTAAAATAGCGGCAGCTGAATTTGCAGCCGGAGGACAAGTGCCTGAAACCACCACACGGTAGCGATAGTTGTTCATGGCAGTTGTGGTTGGCGTAACAGTTAAAGTGGCAGTTGTTACACCTGAATATGGAGCACCGTTGTTCAGGTTAGTCCATGTAACACCTGCATCAGTGCTCAGCTGCCATCTATATGTAATACCTGCACCAGTTGCAGAAGCAGTAAATGTAGCTGGTTGGCCAGCACAAACAGATATGCTTGCTGGCGGAACAGTAATTGCTGGTAACTGGTTAACATTAATAGTTAATGAGGCAGTAGTTTGACAACCGCCTGGGGCTGTTGCCAATACTGTGTAAGTTGTAGTTTGCATTGGAGATGCAGCCACGGGAACAGTAGTGGTTGTGCTTAAACCAGACGATGGCGTCCAGTAATAAGTGTATCCACCGGGCAATGGTGCCGCTGGTACATTAAACCTTATGCTCCATCCACCGCTAATAGAACCTAAATCGCCGCCAACATCATCAACTGCATATAGATTCCAGTTACCGTTTACATTAGCTGCACTTCCAAATAAAGAAAGAGAAGGAGCAGCTTGCGTAACAGAACCAGGACCAGGAGCAATCCATGTATCTGGTGTACCACTATTGGTTGGCCTGTATGTTCCAGTTGGATTAGCTGCGGTTGTACTCATTACAGCACCTGCATCGCTAAATGTATAAGTAGCATTTGTTACAGCATTTCCACCACCAACATCAGACATCAATACAACATTTTGTCCGGTTGGAGATTGAACCAGTACGTCAACATCATTACTCCAGGTATGGTTGAAACCATTAAGTGTAACACTAACTACAGATACACCTGTAGCAGGTAAACCACTTACTGCTATTGCAGATGGATATGGTGTAGCCGGACCTGAAGATGGTATTGCAATTGACCCTGTATTACTGAATAACGGCAAAGCGGGAGCTCCTGTTACATTTAACAATGTAGGATCTCCGGCACAAAGTGTTGTGCTTGGATTTGAAGTAATCATTACAGGAGGAGTATTGGTAGCCAATACTGTTACCGTTGGGTTGCCACTGTTACCAGTACCCACACAACAAGGATTGTCTGATTGAACAACACTCACCAAAGTATATGAAGTGGTGACAGCAGGCGTTACAGGAATTAATGAACCACTAACGTAGTTAGTTACCGTAAATGCCGGGCCAACACTTGGCTGAATTCTTACATCGTATGCAGCACCATTACCACCTGTAATATCAACTTTTAAGTTGGCAGTAGATCCTGTACAGGTAGTTATTGGTCCTGGAGTAAATGTGGTATAAACAACATCGTCAATACCAATATAATCAGAATTAGCACCAGCCGGTCCACCGCTTTCTACAAAGTAGCGGAATGCTAAACGGCCAGATACACCGGCGTTAGGTAAACCAGATAATGTAACAGTGTATTGAGTCCAGGCAGTTGGATAACCTGTACCTGTATAAGTAGGGTTAATATCAAGCAACAATGTTGTAAAATCACCCACACTTGTATTGCTTGTGCCAGCGTTAACACTTGTGCCATTAGTACTCATTCTTACCTGCAGCCTGTCAGGGAAAGTACCTGTGGTTGTTCTGGTAAAGAAAGAGAATCTGTCACCATTTTTAAGTGTTACGTTTGGCGTAAATAACCAGTTGCTAATAGTATTTGCACCGGTAGTATTATTAAAGTTAGCTGCGATATAGCCAGCACCACTATTAGCACCAAACACCGCTGCATTACCTTGGAACCAACCAGTTGTACCAACCGGAGCGCTCAAATTTTGAGAAGCCCAGCCTGCTGGTAAAGGAACTACAGTATTAAATGTTTCGCTAAAAACGTTTGTGGCCACTGGAACACCACCCGCCTGACTTAAGACAGATGAAGTTGGTGGAACACAGGGAGGAGGAGGCGCACAATTGATGCCTGTAACAGTAATGCGGTATGAAGGACATTCTACCAAGTTACCCACACCACTTGCCACAAGAACGATGGTTGCATTTGCAGCCAAATTAAATGAATATGTTACAGCCGGAGCACCAACCGGAACACTTGTACCACCATCAGCAAGATAGTTTGTACATACGTTAGCTGCGCTAAAACTGCCCGAATAAGCTGTTACAAAAACATCACCTACCTGTCCCACATTTTCATATGTTACAGTAACACACTGGGTAGCACAGGTAAGATTTTGCATGGTGTAGCTGTCAAAATAAACCGGCCCGGTACCGTTTGGTCCAGGGCAAGCTTTAGGAGCCGCACATGTTGAAATAACACCCAGGCGAGCAATACGGTTTGCAATTGTAGGATCTGAAGCTGTAAGGCTTCCGTCGAACACACAAGTTGCAGCCGTTAAACTTGCAGTGGGAGGAATGGTTGAAGACGTAAAGCTTTCGCCAGCTGCCACAGCAGACTGCATCTTTTCTGCATATTTGGCATTGATTGCGGGCACGTCTGAAACGTTTGCTGCGCCGCTGGCATTTGCGGTGCCGGTGCCGCCAAATGCCTGTTGCACCAACGCCTTTTTAGGGCCTGATGCCGCCTGAGTCGCTGAGGATTCCTTCGGTCGTTCCGTAGGCAACCCTTTCTTAGCGCTCGCCGGTTTCTGTAATCCCTCTTGTGCAAAAGAGGCCATTACAGAAATGCTCAAAACAATACTCATCAGTAAAGTTTTGAACAGAAACACCTTAAAGTTTTTAAGTGTAGCTGTTTTTTGCATAATTAAATGGTTTTAGTTTGTTTGATACCTTAATGAAAGCAGTATTTACTGGTTTTGGTTTGTGCAGTACAGTTAAGGCAGTAGAATTTTAAAGGTAAATAATTTTAACTTAAAATTAGGCATCTACCCTTCTTTTTTTAAAAGATGTAAACTCCTGAAGGGCTCGGATTGTGGAAAAAATGTAAAAAACAGCAGGATTCAGTTGCTTAAGAATTGCCAACTGGCTGCAATGCCTGTAAAAGCAGTGGTGTAAAATTGCTTAGCGAGGCTATTCTAAGGTCGGCGGCATGAAAGCGGGTATCTTTTGCATTTTTAGGTTCCGGCACCACAACACATTTCATACGGGCTGCCTTTGCAGCTATTAAACCATTAAAAGAGTCTTCGAAACAAATACACTGCAAAGGAAGAGCCTGCAACTGTGTAGCACAGTTTAAATAAACCTGCGGATGCGGTTTGCCATATGGTAAGTTTGCGGCAGAAGCAAAAACATGTATTTTCTTACGGATGCCTAATAAATCAACCACGGTATCAATTAAGTTTAAAGGCGACGATGAAGCTAGGCCTATTTTAAATTTTTGTGCCATAAAAAAATTAAAAATATACTCAACACCCGGCATGGGTTTGCACTTTTGATGCACCAGATCAATCACCAGTTTGATGATTTGATTTTCGGCCGCTGCTACGTATTTTTCATCAACTTTATACATTGTAAACCACCATTGCAAAAACTCACGTGTACGTAACCCGGTGGTTGTGGCATACTGCGTCGGCGTAAGTCTAATATCGTATTCTTCAAAAACTTTTGTGGCTGCCTGCTCCCACAACGGTTCCGAGTCTATCAGCAACCCGTCCATATCAAAAATTACAGTGTTTATGTCCATACACAAATATAGCAGCCATGTTTTAAAATGGGATTACTTAAATTGCAATGACATTTACCAAAAAGATTGCAATGAGGCGCTGGCTTGCCAATGTTAAAGAGTGGAAAATTGTAAAAAGCACTATATATGCTGTTGTTGGTGCGTTTAGTTACCCCGGCCTTAATCTTATAAATAAACTGCAGATAAACGGTACGGAGCATATACAAGACTTGCCTAAAAAAAATGTGCTGTTTGTAAGCAATCATCAAACCTATTTTGCCGATGTAATTACGTTTTTACACATTTTTTGTGCTGTGAGCTGGCGCAAAAAAAACAGGCTGGGCATTCCCTACTATTTATTGTGGCCCTTTACAAAAGTAAAGTATGTGGCTGCAGAAGAAACCATGAAAGCAAACTGGATAAGCCGTTTATTTACCCTTGCAGGCGCATTAACTGTTAAACGTACCTGGCGTGCCGAGGGGCAAGAAGTAAGAAGAGGATTAGACCCGGCAGATACCCGTAAAATTGAAAGAGCATTACAAAATAACTGGGTAATAACTTTTCCGCAGGGTACCACCAAACCATTTGCACCGGGGCGTAAAGGCACTGCATTTATTATTAAACAGCACCAGCCAATTGTGGTGCCCGTAGTAATTAGTGGTTACTGGCGGGCTTTTAATAAAAAAGGGCTTAAGTTTAAAAAGAAAGGCACTCGGCTTTCGGTAACATTTAAAGCGCCATTACAAATTGATTATAACGATACCACCGAAAATATTTTAAACACAGTAATGGATGCTATTGAACAAAGCAAAAAATTTATGCTAAAAAGCAAACATCATTTAATGACGGTGATTGATAAATAACGTTATTGCTGAAACAGGGCTTTCAGTTCATCAGCATCCTGCGCTTTCATTTTACCCCCTAATACCAAACGAAGCTGTCTTCTTCTTAATGCGCCGTCAAACAATTTTTTTTCTTCTTCAGTTTCTGCAATTACGGGTGGCACAGGCCGGGGTTTGCGGTTGGGATCAAGCGCTACAAATGTAAAATACGCCTCGTTACTTTCATATTTATATTGATGTACACTGTCTTCGCCCCATACCTTTAAGTGTATTTCCATGCTGGTGTTAAAGGCCCGGCTTACTTTGGCTTCAATGTGTACTACATTCCCAATTTTAATTGGATTTTTAAACGAAAGATTATCTACAGATGCCGTCATGCTGGGAGCATTGCAGTGCTTGCCAGCAGCAATGCCTGCGGCAATATCCATCCAGTACATTAAACGGCCACCCATTAAATTACCAAATACGTTAGTGTCATTTGGTAACACCAGTTCATTCATTATAGTAAAACTTTCACTTGCTTTTTTTGCCTCTAATTCCATGTAATTATTTTTGTAAAGATACGCCGCTGCTATGGCGTGGTAAAATCAAATTCATACTGCTCATTTAAATAACGTTCACATTTTTTCCAGTAGGCAAAAAAAGAGGGATAATAACCAGTAACCTGAGGAAACATCCATTCATACTCTTCTGCCACACCTCTGTAATGCATAAAAGCAGTATGTTTTTTATAATAAATTTGTTGTCCTTTGTACTTTGTTGCCAGTGTATCAAATTCACCAACAAAAATTTGCAGCCCTTTAATATTTTTTGCCAACTCTAATACAAATAAAAGTACTTTTTCACTTACAGGATATTTACAAAAATGTGTTGGTTCCAGCAATAATACCCTGTTTGCTTTTTCATTTTTATGCCAAAGCGGATCTAAATTATAAGAGTTAAAAATAAGCAGCGGATAATCGTTTTCCAGCACAGGCACAACACTATGCGGTAAAACTGTTTGCAATGCAATTTTTTCATGCTGTTGTAACACAGAAGGTATAGCTGCATCTGTTAAGGCCTCATAACTTGTATCTAAAAAAGTGTTCCGCTGATTGGTGTGTGTATACCGGTTAATATTCTCCTGATTACAATAATATTTTTTGCCCGATAAAGTACCGGCTACCCATTGCCAGCTTAAAGTATTGCTGGCAATATCACCATCTAATAAGTGGTAATACATCCATTGCGAAGGCTGCAGCCAGTGTGCTTTTGCAATATTGCATATTATGCTGCTTACATACATGCGTACATGGTTGTGCATGTAGCCAGTGGCGTAAAATTCTTTAATAAGATTGTCAATTATTGATATGCCGGTTGCGGCATTAAGCACCGCAGTAATCATGTAGTGGTGCTGCGTCTGTAATTGCATATGTTTTAAATCTGTAAAAACTGCATTGCCTTTATTTTGCCATATACGTTGCCAGTACTCCCGCCATGCCAGCTCTTGTAAAAACTTTTGCACTTCATAGGGTTTATGCTTTTGTAATACGTATTTTTTTATTTGCGCCAAACTAATTACGCCTCTTGAAATATATGGTGATAAATAACTTACATCACCATTAATAAAATTTCTTGTTTTGGCATATCGTACAGGCTGCAGCTTCTGCAACTGTTGGATTATTTCAGTATAGTCTGTTACAAAATTCATTTACCGCTTGCTTATTTTATTGTGGCTAATGGTTTTTTGCAGGCTGCATTTAAAACGGCCCACAGCGTTATTTCTTAAAGCTGCATGTTTTGTTGTTCTGCCATTGGTACGTTTACGCCACATTTTAAAACTGCTGCTTTTCATTTGCTTTCGCATTAATTCAATTACTTCTTTTTCTTTAAGGCCAAACTGTATTTCAATAGCATCAAATGTGGTACGGTCTTCCCAGGCCATTTCAATTATGCGGTCAATATCTTTTTCTGTTAATATCATTTGTGTAAATGTTTTGATGTGCGGCATTTATCGCTGCAATATCTTACTTCATCCCAAACAGCTGCCCATTTTTTGCGCCATGCAAAAGGGCGCTTGCATACAAGGCAGATTTTCTGTGGCAGGTTTTCTTTTTTTATTTGTTTCACTAAAAATTATTTATCCAGCTGCTGCAAAAAATTTTCGGCAGCGGTTATATGTGCCTGTTGTTTTGATGCAGGCATTTTATCAAATGTTTTTATAAGCATGCCCAGCCTTGGATTTTTTAAAAAGAAATTCCTGTGCACATGCATAAAACGCCAAAATAATCCATCCCACACATTGCACCATGCGCCTTTTTTATAATCACTCATTTTAAGCAAATAATTGCTGCCGCTTATATAAGGCTTTGTGGTCATCAGGCCGCCATCGGCAAACTGCGTCATCCCATATACATTGGGCACCATCACCCAATCATAACTGTCAACAAACAATTCCATAAACCATCTGTACACTTCATCCGGGTCAAACTCACAAAGCAGCATAAAATTGCCCAGCACCATCAGTCTTTCAATGTGGTGGCAATAGCCTGTTTCCAGCACTTTTTTTATGGTGTTATCTATAGGTTCAATGCCGGTGCTTCCTGTCCAAAACGATGCAGGAATTTTACGACTAAACCCCCAATAATTTTTTGTACGCTGCTGCACACCCTCACGTGTGTAAACAATTTTTATAAACTCCCGCCAGCCAATTATTTGCCTTATAAAGCCTTCCAGTGAATTAAGGGGAATGTTATTTTTATTGGCAAACTGCAGCGTTGCGTCTATTATTTGCTGTGGGTTTAATAATCCAATGTTTAAAGCAGGCGTGAGAACGGCGTGGTTTAGATATTTTTCCTTGGCCACAAGTGCATCTTCATAAATACCAAAATCAAGCAGGCGGTTTTCTAAAAAATCATACAGCCAATTCTCTGCATCTTTAGATGTTACAGGATAAATAAAATTTGCAGTGCTGCCATAGTTATCTTTAAAATTTTCATTTACATACTCAATGGCAGCAGTAACATATTTATTTGCTGCAGGAAATTTTAATGCAGGCGGTTGTAAGCCTGCAGGATACTTTTTGCGGTTATCTGCATCAAAGGTCCATTTACCACCAACCGGCTCGTTGTTAACTTCAATTAAAAGCTGCCGTTGTTTGCGCTGCTCAATATAAAAAGCAGTTTGAAAATATGTTTTCTTCTTTTCGAAGTAAGCAGCTCCTTCCTCTGCAGAATTTAAAAAATTAGGGCTGCGGTGTTTTTTAATGGCAACTTTATGTTTAGCGCAGGCAATGGCAATGCGTTTATAAAGCCAGTCATCGGCAACATCACAAATATTAATTATTGTTATTTTTTGGCTGTGTAAATACGGTATCAGTTTTCTCACATCACTCAACCCACTTGCTGCTTCAATGTAATTTACGGTAACATTATTTTTTTGTAATACTTCTTTATAAAACTGCATACTGGCCCGGTGCAATACCAATTTTTGTTTGTGAAAATTATAATGGTTGAAGAACAATACTTCTTCTATCAGATAAACAACACTATTTGGGGCTACAGCAGGATGCTGCTGAAACAACTGGTGGGGAAAAATTAAAACTGCCTCCTTCATGCATCACTAAACAAAAGCAACGCTTTATTGTTTACTGTTGAAAACAATAAAATGGAAAGCTTAAAAGGTAAGAATATTTTACTGACGGGTGCCACCGGCGGAATTGGAGCTGCCACTGTAAAATTATTATCAGCTGGAGGTGCCCAACTTTTTTTAACAGGGCGAAATTTGGACAAATTGAAAGCTGTTGCCACTGCCAATAACATACCAGAAGAAAGGGTTTTTGTAGCAGACCTTTCTAACCCAGACTCGGTTGAACAACTCCGGCAGCATTTTTTTCAGCTGAACAGCCAAATTGATATTTTAATAAACGCAGCCGGCGTGGGTATTATTAAGAATATGGATACGCTGAGCGAAACTGATTTTCTGCGTTCACTTAATTATAATTTGTACGCTCCTTTTTTATTATTAAAGGCGTTTTTACCTGCCATGAAAGAACTAAAAAAAGGGCTCATCATTAATATTCCTGGTGTGTTGGGCAAAGTACCTATGGCAGGTGCTGCGGCATATTGTGCCAGCAAATACGGTTTGGTGGGCATGCTGCAGAGTGTGAGGGAAGAAGTAAAGCGCACTGAAATACGTATTACTAATTTATTTCTGGGTGGCACCAACTCTGCTTTTTGGGATACGATTGATTTAAAAATACAGCGGGAAAAAATGGTACAAGCCGAAGAAGCAGCCAAAGCTATTTGGTTTTTATGCCAGCAACCGGCAAGTGGTGTGGTAAATGAAATGGTTTTACAGCCCTTTAATCATCAGGCAATTTAAAATGCACAAAATTGATGATTATAATTATAATATTCACATAAATCTATAAAAATAAATTATGTTTAAAAAACTCACCGTTGCCGATTTTCTTTTGATGAGTGCTGCCTTGTTGTCGCTCATTTTCTCAGAAATATTATGGTTTAAAGGAGAAAGAGAGTCGGCTGTTTTTGTTGGCCTGTGGGTGCCTTCAATTATTGGGTTTGGAATTTATCTAAAACTTATTAATGCAAAAAAATATGACTGAGTACATCCCGTATTTTGCAGGCATCATTACATTAATGTTTGGTGCCGGCTGTTACTTTTCGCTGCAGGAAGTTAAGCGTAAAAAATAATCAAGTATTTGCTTAAAATTTTTCTGCACACTGTTAATTAGCAAGCTAAACAAGCATAGTTGATAATTTTGTGTCGGGCTTAACTTAAACGATAACATTATATTTCCTAACCTAGTTGTCAGCTTAAGTCATTTTATTAATTTGGCAATTTGCCTGCATTGTTGCAATTTCGAATTGCGAACTGCATTAAAAATTTATGAGCCAGCCACAAACTATTTCCTTCGATAATACCGAAGTTGCATTTGCATATAAAAACAAAAAGCAGCTTAAAAAAGCCCATTTTCTTTTTAACAGTATGGGTAAGCCTTGGTTGGTAAACTTTGGTTTAAAAATTACTCCCGTTGCTATTAAGTGGCATTTCCCTTTTACAAAAACGCTTATACGAAATACTATTTTTCAGCAGTTTGTTGGTGGCGAAACTTTGGAAGAAACAGCTAAGGTAGCCGACAAATTAGAAGAATATAAAGTGCAGGTAATTTTAGATTATGGAGTGGAAGGCAAGGAAGGTGAAGATAATTTTGAACATGCAAGAGATGAATTTAAAAAGGTAATTGCTTACGCTGCCACACAAGCCAATATACCTTTTATGAGCATAAAAGTTACCGGCTTTGCCCGCTTTGGATTGCTTGAAAAATTAGATGCTGCTATGAACAGCAGCACGGGCACTTTAATGAAGCGTTATCTATACGCAGTAGAAAGTTTGGGTGCTGAAGAAAAAGAAGAGTGGCACCGGGTGCGCCTGCGTATGTTGCATGTATGCGAAGCAGGAGCTGAAAAAAATATTGGAGTACTTGTTGATGCTGAAGAAACATGGATACAGGACCCTGTGGATGCACTGACCATTTTAATGATGGATACTTTTAATAAAACAAAAGCGGTTGTTTATAATACTATTCAATTATACCGCCACGACAGGTTGCAGTTTTTAAAAGACAGCCACGAAGCTGCCAGGGAACGCAATTTTATTTTAGGTGCCAAACTGGTACGTGGTGCTTATATGGAAAAGGAGAGAGCAAGGGCTACAGCTATGGAATACCCAAGCCCTATACAGCCAAACAAAGAAAGTAGCGACAGGGATTACAATGCAGCGGTTGAATTTGCTGTTGACAATATTGAACGTATTGCAGTTATTGTAGCATCGCACAATGAATACAGCAATCTTTTAACCACGCAACTGCTTGCAAAAAAAGGGTTGTCTTTAAATCATGTACATGTGCATTTTTCTCAATTGTATGGCATGAGTGATAATATTACCTTTAACCTTGCAGGGGCAGGATGCCATGTAAGTAAGTACCTGCCTTTTGGGCCTATAAAAGATGTGGTGCCGTATTTAATGCGCAGGGCACAGGAAAACAGCAGCGTGGCCGGGCAAACAGGGCGTGAGCTTGGACTGATTAAAAAAGAAATGCAGCGGCGGAGTTTAAAATAGTTTTAACTTTCACATCAATAAAACAACTTAATTATGGAATCTAATGACTTGATTGAACCAAATAATGAGCCTGCAAAATTACCAACAGGTTTAAATGTACTTACAATACTTACGCTTGTATGGTGTGCTTATGAGCTTTATTCTACAGTAAGTAATTTTTTTAAAGGTGAAAAAGCATTGAAGGAACTTATAGATGCAAGAGAGAAAATGGGACCTGAAGTTCCGGGCTGGGCAAAAAATATGGTAGGTCCGGACATGGAGGCTATGTTGGGAAAAGCGATAGAAAATAAAGTACCAATGGTGGTGATAGGCCTTGTGGCAGTTTCGCTGTGTATTTATGGTGCACTTGAAATGCGCAAATTAAAAAAACAAGGTTACCTGTTATGGTTAGTGGGAGAAATATTGCCAATAATTTCTGCGATAATTTTTATAGGCGGAGTATTTTTTAAAACCTTTGCTGCTTTCTTTCTTATTTTCCCGGCTATATTCATCGTTCTTTACACAGTACAGCGAAAGCATTTGAGACATTAATTAAAAAAAGCCTCAGTGATGAGGCTTTTTTATTAGCGTATTTTTTTATTAATCCCTTTTATGCACACTCCCACTGCTACCCGTATTACTTTTTACTTCTCCCCCGCCGGTATACTCCACATCTCCACTGCTGTTGGCATTGGCTTTTAAACTAACGCTTGCATACACTTCTGCAGTGCCACTGCTGCTGGCACTCACGTCTGTATTTTCACTCATTAAATCAAAGGCTTTTATTTCGCCACTGCTGCTCACTTTTGCAATGTAATTTTTTGTGCGGCCGCTCAGGCTTATGGAGCCGCTGCTGCTGGCTTCTGTTTCAACTTCTGGTGCATCTACTTCAGCCTCTATATCTGCACTACTGCTTACATCAAACCTAACTGTTTTGCTGCTTTTAATAACATCCATCACTTTTACATCTGCGGAAGATCTTGCTTCAATACGCTCCAGCTCAGGCACTGTAACATATATTTTTATGTGTGAGTTGCGCAGGCTTACACCGCTTTCAATACCCAAATGCAGGGTATTACCAGATACGCTGGTTTTTACATACTGTATAATGTTATCGTCAGCTTCCACTTCTACAGCTGCCGGCCCTGTTTTAACTTCCACATCAATAGCACTGCCGGCCACAATTGTCGTAAAATTGCCCACATTTCTTTTTTGGGTTTCAATGTTTCCGCTGCCCGTTTCGCTGTCGAAAAAGCAGCCAGACAGCATTGCTGCCGCTGTAAGTGTAATAATTGTTTGTTTCATGGCTAAAATAATTTTCAACAAATATAAATCCTGTTTGTAACGGCTGCAACAATCCATTAACATTATTTACCTTCGCCGCAATATGACAGAAAAAATTCTTATTCTCGATTTTGGCTCTCAGTACACGCAATTAATTGCACGTACCGTAAGAGAGGCAAATGTGTATTGCGAAATTGTGCCTTACAACAAACCTATCAATTACGATAGCGGGCTTAAAGGCATTATTCTTGGTGGCTCTCCTTTTTCTGTAAATGAAGAAAAAGCGCTGATTGTTGATATTAAGGCCATGGCAGATAAACTGCCTGTGCTGGGTATATGTTATGGCGCACAGTTAACTGCCAAACTGTTTGGTGGCAAAGTTGGTAAAAGTGATAAAAGAGAATATGGCAGGGCTCAGTTTAAAAAAGATAAAGAAGATGTTTTATTGCAAAATGTAAGCGCCCAAAGCCAGGTGTGGATGAGCCACAGCGACACGATTAAAGAATTACCTGATGGTTTTGAACTTCTGGGCACTACAGAAAGTATTCCCGTGGCTGCTTTTAAGCGCAAAGAAAACGGAGCTTGCCCTTTGTATGGTCTGCAGTTTCATCCGGAAGTGTATCATTCTGCCGAAGGCAAAACAATTATCAAAAATTTTTTGGTACACATTTGCGGTTGTAAGCAGGACTGGACACCGGCACACTTTATTACCGACACAGTTGAGACACTTAAAAAACAAATTGGCAACCGCAAAGTAATTATGGCCCTTAGTGGCGGTGTTGACAGTACCGTTGCTGCCACATTAGTACATAAAGCCATTGGCGATAACCTTTATGGCATTTTTGTAGATAATGGTGTGTTAAGAAAAGATGAGTTTGAAAGTGTAATGGAGATGTACGGCAAGCTAGGTTTAAATGTAAAAGGTGTGAATGCAAAAAAACATTTTTACGATGAACTTGCTGGCAAAAGCGACCCCGAAGAAAAACGCAAAATTATAGGAAGGTGTTTCATTGAAATATTTGATGAGGAAGCCAGCAAAATTGAAGGTGTGGAATTGCTGGGGCAGGGCACTATTTATCCTGATGTGATTGAATCGCTTTCGGTACATGGGCCAAGCGCCACTATAAAAAGCCATCATAATGTAGGGGGGTTACCAGATACTATGAAGCTGGAACTGGTAGAACCTTTGCGTTTATTGTTTAAAGATGAAGTGCGCCGTGTAGGATTAGAGCTGGGCATTCCTGCAGATATGCTGTTCCGCCACCCGTTTCCTGGGCCCGGTTTGGCCATTCGCATTTTAGGAGATATTACAGAAGAAAAGGTACGATTATTGCAGGATGCAGATGCCATATACATTAACGGGTTGAAAAAGCATAATTTGTATGCAACCGTATGGCAAGCAGGCACCATCTTGCTGCCGGTAAAGAGTGTGGGTGTTATGGGTGATGAACGTACCTATGAATTTACAGTAGCCTTAAGGGCAGTAACTTCTGTAGATGGTATGACGGCTGATTGGGCACATTTACCTTATGACTTTCTTGCCAATATATCCAATGAAATAATTAATAACGTAAAAGGTATAAACCGTGTGGTATACGATATAAGCAGTAAACCGCCGGCCACTATTGAATGGGAATAAGAAGCTTAAAATAAAATATGAAGCAGCAATTATTTATTGGATTAGTTACACTTTTAAGCATTTGTTTTAACACAGCAAATGGACAGGCGGATACTGCAAAAAAAATCCCCGTGTACAAAGTGGGTGTATTTGCACCCACGTACCTCGATTCTGTTTTTAGCAGTAATACCTTTCGGTACAAAGATGGCATGCCTAAATTTATTATGCCCGCAGTAGATTTTGTACAGGGCGCTTTAATTGCCATTGACAGCATGAAACTGTACAATGCCAACGTAAAAGCATTTGTGTACGATACCAAATCCTACAAGCAAAATTTAAGCTGGCTTATTAAAAACAATAAACTCGACAGTCTGGATTTATTAATAGGCTCTGTAAGAGATATGGATTATAAACTGCTGGCAGACTTTGCCGCAGAAAAAAATATACCTTTTATTTCTGCCACCTATCCTAACGATGGTGGTATAACTGCTAATCCTTTTACGGTAATTTTAACCTCCACATTAAAAGCTCATTGCGAGGCTATTTACAGCTATTTACTGCAAAACCATGGCACAGATTTAATTTACTTGTGCCGCCAAAAAGGGGTGCAGGAAGACAAAGTGGCCAACTATTTTAAACAGCTTAACGAGCAGGACGGAAGAACTTTGCTGAACATACAAACCTTAAACAGCGACAGTGTTTTTACAACTGATGCACTGCAGCCTAAATTAGACAGCAACCGCAAAAACATCATCATCGGCGGCAGTCTTGATGAAAGCTTTGCAAAAAATCTTGCAACGGCCTGTTACAATTTGTATCCATCTTACCCAATTACTTTAATTGGAATGCCCAACTGGGATGGGTTTGCATCTTTACACAGAAAAAAAGATTTGGAAGATTTTCCTGTGTATTACACCACCCCCTATTTTAATAATAAGTGGGATGCTTACAGTAAAATGCTTGCAGCAGCCTACAAAAAAAAGTATAAAATAAAACCAGGAGATATTGCCTACAAAGGTTTTGAAGCTGTGTACCTTTTTACAAAACTGTACACCCTGCATCCCGACGATTTTATGAGCCACATAAACGATAAGAGTGTAAAAGTGTTTTGCGACTACAACATTCGCCCTGTAAAGCTTAATAAAGACAGTATTA